>JAUXEW010000089.1 GCA_030620375.1 Desulfobacteraceae bacterium
AAGGATTCAAGGGTTCAAGTGACACGAAGTGACGCATCAGCGCTCAATGTTAAAGAATTACAAAGATTTGAAAGTCTGGCAAAAGTCATACGAACTCTGTTTAGAAACATATAGCATAACAGCAAAATTCCCAAAGGAAGAAAGATACGGTCTAACTTCACACCCTTTAATCCTTGACCCCTTGAATCCTTGGACCCTCTTCTCCAACTAAATTGGAGAAGAACCCCATTTCAAAACCGACTGACGCAGTCTTTTGATCACTTTTTGATGGAATCATTTTTCTTTCTTTAAAATTCGAATCTTTTTGCCCGGTAAGCTTTTAAGTAATTTTGACAGTAAGCGTCCCTTCCCCGGAGTGCTTCTGCGGCAATAACAGTGGCCATCATCTGTTTGTCCAATGGATTAATGATAGCGCCGTCAAGTCCTTTGGCGATGGCCATGCTCATAAAGATACGATTGATAAGTACTCTGTTGGGGAGGCCATACGAAATATTGGATAATCCGCACATCGTATGGACCCCTTGAAATAAGGTCATGGTCTTTTCAATGGCGTCTAAAAATTCAACGCCAAACCGGTTATCTACGGAAAGCGGTTGGACCAGCGGATCCACAAAAATATTTTCAAGGGGGATATTTTTTTTAAGCAGCGCATTGATCAGTTTGTCCGCAATTTTTATTCTGTCATCAGCGGTCTTCGGCATTCCCTCGTCACTCATACACAGAGCGACAGCTTTTAGTTCCGTACCGGCTAAAAGCTGAAGAAGGACATCAAAACGACCTTTTTCAAGAGAAATGGAATTAATCATCGCCGTCCCTTTGTGAACTGATAGTGCCGCCTCAATGACATGTGGGTCCGGGCTATCGATACAGCATGGCAAGTCCGTTACCTCCTGGACACTGGTTACCAGCCATTTCATGTAACCGGCTTCCTTGTCCATAAACACACCGGCATTTACATCAATGTAATCTGCACCACTTTCACATTCATCCTTCGCTATTTTCTGAATGGCCGCTTTGTCCTGGTTTTCAATGGCTTCGGCAATCGCTTTTCGGCTCGCATTGATAAGTTCTCCGACAACAATCATCTTTTCATTCCTTTATTTGTATCCTGATTAAGTTTTGTTTAATCGGGGTTGTACAAACGTCTTTATTGGAAGGCTATTACACCTGAGCGACAATAGTCAAGTCGTAATCAAAAAGTCGTATTTTGCCTTAGATCGTTTCATAATTGACTCTCAAGTCCGGTTCCCTTATACTTACGTCTGCAAGTAAAAAATCCTGGCCCAGAGGACCCGGTTTTTTATGTTTAAGGCCAAGGAAGGCGAAAATTTAGCGCTGAAAAGCTTCACTACGTGCAAAATTTGAGCCTGACGCCGGGATTGGGTAAAAAGGGGCGTTTTGCAAAGGTCTCTGTGAGTATAGCGCGATGATAACGATTAGTCCGGTGGAGAAACCGATGGCTTCACTATTTAAAAACAGGCCTACAAAAACAATGCTGTTTTTTGCTTTTTCAACGGTTTTATTTGTAACCACCAGTTTCGCTGCTGAAAGGGGTTCCGCAACCGTTTCGTGGAAATTCATGATTATCGGTCTTAGCGGCGGGCTTGCCCTTTTCCTCTATGGAATGAAAAAAATGAGCAGCGGCATGAAGAAAACCGCAGGAAACAAAATGCGGTCAATCCTTTCCGCTTTAACTAAAAATCGTGTGATTGCACTCAGCGTCGGCGTCTTTATCACCATGATAATCCAATCCAGCAGTGCCACCACAGTGATGTTGGTGAGCTTCGTACAAGCCGGGCTTATGACTTTCGTCCAGTCATTGGGGGTAATTTTAGGGGCTGATATCGGAACCACCATCACCGCCCAGTTAATTGCCTTTGAACTGACCGACTATGCCTTGCTGATAATTGCCGTCGGCTTTGGTCTGCAAATGTTCTCTAAAAGTGACCATGCCAGGAATATCGGCGAAGTAATCCTCGGTTTCGGTATTCTCTTCTTCGGTATGAAGCTGATGAGTGACGCCATGAAACCGCTTAGAACTTATCCTGAATTTATGAACATTATGAAGGGGCTGGAGAATCCGTTACTCGGCTTATCTTTCGGAACCTTGTTTACGGCGATTGTTCAGAGCAGCAGCGCCGTTACCGGTATCATTATTGTTCTGGCCCAGCAGAGACTGATCACCCTGGAAGCTGGAATTGCAATCATTTTCGGCGCCAACATCGGTACCTGTGTTACCGCCGGGCTTGCTTCCATCGGCACTTCCCGTGAAGCAAAGCGCGTCGCGCTGGCGCATGTCATTTTCAAAATCACCGGCGTGTTGATTTTCGTTTTCTGGATTCCTGAATTTGCGGCCCTTATTAGGGCTATTGCCGTCAGATTCGGCTCTCATGAGGCCCGTCAAATCGCCAATGCCCACACTATCTTCAATGTGGGTCTGGGGGTACTTTTTCTACCATTTACAAAACTCTTTGGAGTTTTGATTCTCAAAATTTTACCGGACAAGAAAATCGAGCAGGATATCATACCGGCAACGTGGCACCTCGATGATGGAAGCATCGCAACTCCCGTAATCGCTATCGACCTGGCCCGCACGGAAATTTCCCGCATGGCAAAACTCCTGGCCCGAATGCTGCGGGCCATTATCATTCCATTCATGTCCGATAAAACACTGATCAACAGAGAAGCATTATCCAAAGGAGAAAAAGAGCTTTTAATAAAGGAAATCCCCACCCGGGATGAATATTTTCCTCAGCTCACGCTGCTTCAGGGAATCGATATGCGGGAAGAAAAGATTGATTTTCTTAATAAAGAGGTAAGCAAATATCTAATAAAAATTGCCCGTCAGGGGATGTCAAATGAACAGGCCAGCGAAATTTATGCTATGATTTCAATCGCGAACGATATGGAATCTATCGGCGACATCATCCACCGGAACATGATGCCGCTGATTGTCAAAAAGAAGGAACTGAGTATAGATTTTTCAGATGAGGGCAAGGAAGAGCTGATGATCTATCACCAGAAGGTATGCCGGCAGATCGAATTGCTAAGGGATGCTTTTGCAGAAATTGACCTCGAAAAGGCCCGGCAAATAATGTCAGAAGAACGAAAATTCCTGGACCTGGAATCCCAGTATCGCATAAAACATCTGGAACGGGTCCGCCACAACCGGATAGCATCCATGGGAACTCATGAAATCCACATGGAACTGATGGACCTTTTGAAGCAGGTTATGGTTTACACGTCAAATATCGCCACTACCTTTCTGGAAAAATGCCAACCAAGCTGAATCTGTTTTTATATTATAAATTGAACAAACAATGCGAGCGCATTGCTTGTTTATGTATCGCTCCTTAAAGGATTTGCTTTAAATTTAGGGTGCAAAACTTGAAAAATAAGAACTATCCGTTGCACACTACACCATTTTTCTGATAACCTAAAAATAAACCGATCAGCAAGCTTCGGGGAATGCGATCCATCCCTCGTTCAAATTGCAGGGGGCAAATGGCATCAGGATAAAGTGTAAAGAATCCTGGCCCAGAGGACCAGGTTTTTTATGTTTAAATAAAAATAACACCGAAAAAAGGAGGATGAATCATGAAGATTAAAGCAGCAGTAGCCCCGGGAACGGGAAAACCTTTTGAAATTCAGGAAGTGGAACTGGAAGACCCTCGTTCAAACGAGGTGCTTGTTCGTATCGTCGGAACCGGCTTATGCCACACGGATTTGCTGTTTAAGGACTACCTGCCCATACCCTTGCCGGCGGTTTACGGCCATGAGGGATCGGGCATCGTGGAAAAGGTCGGTGAGGGGGTAACCATGGTAAAACCGGGTGACCCTGTAGCCATCAGCTTCAATTCCTGCGGAATGTGTAACAATTGTCTTGCCGGCATGCCGTTTTATTGCCTGAATTTCACCGGTCTTAATTACAGCGGAGCACGGGCAGATGGCAGTATGCCCATCAGTAAGGACGGTGCGCCGCTATTCGGCTCGTTTTTCGGGCAGTCATCTTTTGCCGAATTTTCTCTGACCACCGAGCGAAATGTCGTTAAAGTACCGGAAGACGTACCACTGGAGATCTTAGGCCCTTTAGGTTGCGGCATACAGACCGGCGCGGGTACGGTTATGAACGCACTAAAGGTGCCGGCCGGATCTTCCATCGCGGTTTTCGGAACCGGCGCGGTGGGGCTAAGTGCCGTCATGGCGGCAAAAGTGGTGGGGTGTACCTGCATTATCGGTGTGGATATCAAACCGCAACGGCTGGAAATGGCCAAGGAGTTCGGGGCCACCCACGTCATTAATTCCGCGGAGAAAAATCCGGTTGGGGCAATACAGGCCATTACCGGTATGGGTGTCAATTATTCCATCGAAACCACCGCTGTGCCGACGGTCTATCGCCAGGCGGTCGAGGCCCTCGACCTAACGGGTGAATGCGTGTTGTTGGGCGCTCCCCCCATGGGCACTGAGGTAACATTTGACATGCAAACGCTTCTCACCGGGAGAAAGACCAGAGGGGTTATCGAAGGAGACAGCGTTCCCCAAAAAATTATTCCGCAACTGATTGATTTGTATAAACAGGGAAAGTTCCCATTTGATAAATTGATCAAGTTTTATAATGTAAAAGATATCAATCAGGCGGTGGCGGATTCGGGACAAGGGGTAACCATCAAACCCGTTATTCAATTTGACAGTTAGATCTGACAAGCTCTTTAAACTAATAGCTGTTAAGCTGACACAGCATTTCTTACCGTTTGCCAGCTTAACAGCTTTTTCCCCACTGATAAAACAGGCCTCATCAAGACACGAGATGAGTGGACTCCTTTATAGCCCAAAGCCCACGACATCTTCCCTTTGTTTCGGGGGCTTATAATCGGAACACCGTACCAGGGACAAACTTCCCGACGGGCATTGTGAAACACAGTTGCCGCATCCGATACAATAGTCCGGGTTGATCTTTGCCTTGTCGTCTTCCATTTCTATGGCCTCAACCTGGCAGAGATCGACACATTCTTCGCACCCGGTGCAGGTCTCCGGGTCTACGACGGCCGCGAAGTTCGATCCGCCAATGCGGTTCAGTCCGCGATGTTTGAGCATTGGCTTCATAATCTGGCAACAGCACCCGCAACAGTTGCAAAGAACGATATTATCGCCCAGAAAGTTGTTGATAGTATGTATAAGCCCATGTTTTTCACAGGTTTTCAACAAATCCAAAAGTTCTTCCTTAGAGTAGCGCTTTCCGAACTTTCGGTCTACAATATAATCCGCGACCTTTCCAAAATAAACGCAAGCCTCCATGGGTACGCCGTCAATTTTGCAAGGGTCCCCTTCAAACTTGGCCTCATGGCGACACGTACAGGTGCCCACGGCAAAGGAGTCTTCCTGGTCCATAATTTCTGAAATTTTCTCCCAGGTAGCAATTTCAGTATTACTTGGCAGCTCTTCTTCTACCGCAAGGGTTCTTAATCCCGGAGAGCCCATTTTTTTATTGGCCGCCTCGACGTCTTTAAATAAATCATCGGCCATGGCACTCAGCTCTTTGTGCGTTTCCGCTATTAAGTGGAACCTTTTTCTGGCCTTTTCGGTTTCCTCACCTTTCAGGTATTGAAGCTCGAAAATACCCGGGGCAAAGGGCGGCACTGAATATTCTTTTTCATTATTTTCCCTTTTCGCCACAAACATGATGCCTTCATCTGCCATGGTTTCCAACATATTTTCCAACTGGGCTTCATCCCGGTTCAACTGTTCGGCCAGGCGCTTTAACGTGTGGGCGCCCAAAGGCATTTCGGCTGCCAGTTTTGCCTGCTCCTCGGTGAACAGTTCCCGCAATAAGTTTAAAACCGAAACTATCGGCGGTCTTTTAACCACATTTTTATTTAACCGCTCGCATAATTTTACGTAAATATCCTCGTTCATTATTTCCTCCTGTTAACGTATGGGTCATTTTTCCGTCGACCTCATATTTCATGGGGCAATAGACCCCTTTTAAAAGGATAAGAACTCACTTTTATGAGAGCCGAGCATATGTGAAGAACAGATGGTATGTCAATAGCTTCGTGAATCCAACATGGTAACTCTGACGATCAGGGAGGTGGTGAAGCTCCCCGCTGCAAGGTACGGGGCATGGACTCGCCGTTTCGGTTCAACATGGTGGTACTTTGTTGATTTTATGTTTTTTTAGATTCTATTGACTAAAATGATGTTTTTTGGTTTAATAACGTTGCTTTTACCTTCCAGCGACCTAACCTCAATAGGGAGAAGGGTACCCATGAAAAAATCACTCAAATATGGCAAACCATGCTCCTAACCGTGTTTTTTTACTATTGAAACCCCTTCGCAGCAAGCTGCGGGGAATACGCTCGCTGTTTCGGTTCAAAACAAATCTATAAAAGAATTGAAAGCATGGCATATAAGAAAGCAATAGATAGAGGGTGGCGTCGAGAGATTATTATCAGTAAGCACTTCGAAGGTCCCACCGATATAACGTTGGGCGGTTATATTAGCGGTCTTATGGCAGTCCACCTTGACAGTGACACTGTGGAAGTGACCATGCGAAAACCGACATTTATGGAAAGACCGCTGATACTTGATACCACCATTCCCGACCGGGTCTTTCTCTATGACGGGGACTTACTCCTGAACGAAGCCCGCCCGGTTGAACTAAAGATGGAAATTCCGGAACCGATTTCACTGGAACAAGCAAAAAAAGCATCTCGTCGTGACACGGCTGCGGCTTTTCCGAACTGCTTTGGCTGCGGTTCGGCGCGTAGCGAAAATAAAGGGCTGCATCTGCGATCCGGTCCTGTGCAAGGTCGTAACATGGTAGCCATCGATTGGATACCGGGGGCTGATGTTGTCGGCGCCAGGGAAGGTGAAAAAGTTCCAGAAACAATGGTCTTGGCTGCCATGGAGTGCCCCATCGCCAAGGCTATGGAACTGGAAGACATCAGGAAACCTGAAGAGACGGCGGTACTAGGACGCATGACTGCAAAGATCATCGCGCTGCCGCAAGTCAATGAGCAATATTATTTTGTGGGTTGGCCCATCGAACGTGCAGGCCGCCGAATCGAAATCGCTGGGACCCTTAACACCCAAAAAAATGAGATTCTGGCCATGTCACGGCTTACCTTCGTCGTCCTTAGAGAGGGTGTCTCCCTTTTCAATTGAGATACCTGAGGATTAATTTTAAAGCCAAACTCAGCACTCACCTTATAGCCTCTAATCTAAATTGATAATGTAATATGTTAAATACATTAAGCAGGAAAATACTCAGATAGTTGAAAGAAGTCGTATGAAAGAAAAAATGAGCAGGTGGGGGATAGGCCCCATATTCACTACCCTATCCCTGATCTATGGGTTGATGACAATAATCATAAGCTACTCTTTTCAACCATTCTTTCGTATGGCATTCATTCCATATCGGTTTTTATTTTTCCTTGGAATTTTCCTTATTGTAATCGGATTTCCATTTGTTATTGCTTCAGCCATAACTGTTATGCGTGCCTATAATGCTGATAAACTGGTAACAGACGGAATGTTTAAATTTTGTCGCCATCCTTTATATGCGTCTTGGGTAGTGTTTATGGTTCCCGGAATAGCGTTACTAAGCAATAGCTGGATTGCCCTGACAACGCCAATATTTATGTATTTCATCTTGTATGTGTTGGTCAAAAAAGAAGAAGCATACTTGGAAAATGTATTTAGCACTGAATATGCTAACTACAAGAAAAAGGTGCCATGTATTTTGCCTTACGGTTTTTTGAAATAGCCGGCGCAATAAGTATTTTAAATTTAGAGCCATAATGAATTTAGATCAATTATTGAAGCCTCCCTGCAGCAAGCTACGGGAGGCTTCAATAATGCTTGAACGGAAATCCTGTAAGTTCCCTCCCCCATCAAGGGGAAGTCAATTATTAATCCCCTCCCCCTTGATGGGGGAGGGTTAAGGTGGGGATGATTTTTTATGTCTCAAAAATCGGATTTAAAAATTATGTTTCAACCACGATCTATTGCAGTGGTTGGAATATTGGCAATGGTTCAAATGTATGTTTCAGAGTTGGTAGTAAAAGGGTTTGAAGGTGAAATATACCCCATTTTACGCAACCAAACTGAGTTGATGGGATTGAAATGTTATCCGAGCATAAATAATATTCCTGGGTCAGTTGATTATGTAATTGTATGCATCGGTGCTAAAGGCACACCACAGCTCTTAAAAGATTGTCTATTAAAAAATGTAAAAGTTTGTCATATTTTTTCATCCGGGTTTAGCGAAACAAACACACCTGAAGGAAAGCGGTTGGAAAACGAAATTGTTAAAATCGCTCGAGATGGAAATGTTCGCATTTTAGGCCCAAATTGTCTGGGCATTTATAATCCTGCAAATGGAATGTCTATTGCAGATGGGCTGGCGAATGAAAGCGGGTGTTTAGGGGTTATTTCACAGAGTGGCGGAAATACCACTTATCTTAGCCGGGTTGCGCCGATGAGGGGCATGGGAATTAGTAAGGCCGTGAGCTATGGAAATGCCGCTGACATAGATGAATCCGACCTGTTGGAATATTTTACTGAAGACTCTAAAACAAAAATCATCTGCGCTTATATTGAAGGCATAAAGAATGGAAAACGGTTTAAAGAAACATTAAAAAAGGCGGCCAGGGCAAAACCCACTATTGTCATAAAGGGCGGGATATCCGAAGCCGGCATGGCCACTGCAGCGTCTCATACTGGTTCGATTGCCAGTTCTGTTCAGGCTTGGACGTCATTAATTCGCCAGGTAGGGGCCATTAGTGTTGATAACTTTGATGAAGCAATAGATCTTGCACTTCTCTTTAAGTATATGAAACCACTAAAAGGTCGAAAGGCTTGTGTTATAGGAACCGGAGGCGGTGCGAGTGTTTTGATCTCTGATGACCTTTATAGAACCGGGCTTTCAATACCGCGTCTTCCGCCAGAGATTAAAAACAAACTAGAAAATCTAATGCCAAGTGCAGGTTTTATATACACGAATCCCATTGATACTCAGGCTTATTTTACCACGGATGATGGGTTGCATAAAACGGTGAAAATACTAAATGAGTGGGACGGAATTGATATTCTGATTTTTCATACTGCATATGAAGTAATAGGTTCTAACAACTTGAAATGGTCAGGATTTATGAAGAAAACCATTGAAACGGCTAAGGCTGCTGATAAACCTAAAGCTATTGTCTTGCATTATGTTTTTTCACCAGACATCTATCAAGAATTTTTTAGCGACTTGCGAGAATCTTGTAAGAATGGTTTGCCGACCTTTTTATCAATGGAGAGTTTTGGTAAAGCTGCAAATAAATTTATCGGATATCATAAAAAAAGGGATGAAAAGGTGTAATGTGTAAAATAGTTAGTGTCCATTCAGAAAGGGTAGATTTTGGTTCAGAGCAAGGCCTGAGCGATTTTGAAACCGACGGTGCAACCGTCATAGTGACAACGGGAATAGCGTGCTATTTTGAGGATTGCAAAATCGCGAAAACGAAGCTCCGGGCCAAAAGATGC
>JAUXEW010000055.1 GCA_030620375.1 Desulfobacteraceae bacterium
ACCATCGGCGTAAATATCTTTTGAATCCATAGCACCCATACTCCCTGTTTGGGCTTTATGAGAAAGTCGGTCGGCTTCACCGATCTTTGGGTATTTAGTTGACGATCCGATATAATATCATCAGTATATATTCAATTGCAATAAAAGCCTTATCGTCTTCAAACTTGTTCTTTTTTATCAGTAGCCGCAGAGCCGATGGTGATATGATTGATACGCGCTATGATGGTTTAAGTCCATCAGACCAGCCAAGATATCGTCCTAAACTTTTCTTGACACCAAAATTCTTTTTGGGCATATTTTCTTTATATGTTTATCGGGAGCTTTTTTTGAGAAATATTCGAGTGGTAATTACGGCCGGAAATCCATGGATTTGTTCGGACGCGGTTTATGAGGGATGTAAAATGGACTATTATGTGGATAACCCTGAAAAGCTGGAGGGGCGACCGAAGCAGGCGATTGCCGATTATGTTGAACAAAACGGCTTTCTCGTTCCAAGAAGGTTCGACTCTATAGAAGATGCTAGAAAGTCCCATAAAGCCGTCCTATTCAGATGTGAATATCCCGAAGGATATGATGGTATCTCCGGATTAGTGAAAAGTCCGAGGTTGTCCGAGATAAGGGCTCGCCAGACGGTATCAAAATCGATGGTCGTCCAAAGCGCTAATTGCCGGTAAATTCGGCAACGATTTTTTCTATTTTTCCCCTTATATTTTCCGCTAATTTACTGGCTTTTTCAGTGGTTATGGAGGGAATTCCCTTTGATAGATCTTCAATGGTTCCCTCATCGATCTCCGTTGTCTTATTGATCAGAAAGTCGTCAACTTCTCCGTCATCAAGCAAATATCCGCATGCACCGACCGTGCCGACAAAGTCGTCATTAATGAAAATAGGAACAACCATCTTTAACAGTCCTGCGTCACATTCTTCAATAACCGGCTTTTTTGTTTTCATCGCAATGGCGGCTACATTCATATGGGCCACTGCGCAGATAAAACTTTGACCCTTATCCGTATTTTTAATTGCCGGGCACAGTTTATTGGCCCAAGACTTGAAATCCGTGATCCTGTAACCGTCAGGATCAAACACACTGGCATTAAGTCCGCTTAGCGCGTTGATTTCCTTTTCCAACTCAACCCATTTATCAAGTGGTAGAATATCTGTCAGTTTCACTTTTTTGTCCTTTCGTCATTTTGGTTCCGCAGCCATTTTTCAAGACGGACCAACCCTTCTTCCGTAGAGACCTTAGGGTCAAACCCCAAATCTCTTTTGGCGGCACTAATGTCGTACCAGTGGGAAGTAGACAGTTCGCATGCTACAAACCGGGTCATCGGCGGTTCTTTTTTTATTTTGAATGTCTTATACACAAACTCGAGTATGGCACCGGCAATCCAGGCGAGTTTCGCAGGAATTGAACGTGCTACCGGGGCAAGTCCCGCAGCTTTTAGAATGCCGTTTATCATATCCCAAACCGGCATAAGGTCTCCCTGGCTGATGAAATAAATGTTCCCGGAGAGTTCGGGGTGGTCAAGTAATTTGTCCGCGGCCAAAACATGGGCGTCTGCCGCATTATCAATATATATCGTATCCGCGATATTTTTCCCGTTTCCGATCCGGGCCAACCGGTCGGCTCTGTCAATGATTCTAGGGATCAGATGGTTGTCCCCCGGCCCCCAAATCAGATGGGGTCTCAGCACGATGGTCAGTAGATCGGCTTCGGATGCTTTTACTACCATTTGTTCCGCCATTGCTTTTGTTTTCGGGTACGGGGTCATGTACGTTTCAGGGTAGGGTACGGATTCATCCACTCCGGTCATATTTTTTCCGTTATAGATCACACTGGCCGAACTGGTATAGATCAGCCGCTTTACACCATTTTTCCGGCATGCGTCAATAATATGTTGGGTGCCGGTAACGTTGGTTTGGTAATAATCGATATCGTCTCCCCAAATACCGGCCTTGGCGGCCACGTGAAAGACGATGTCCATATCCCGGCATGCCTGGTTGACGGCGTCAGCGTCACCAATATCACCCTGTACCTGGGAAACTCCCATGGTGTCAAGGGCCGGGTAATATCCGCGGGAAAAGCTGTAAACGTCATCGCCTCTTTGGACAAGTCGCTTGGCTATCGCCTTTCCTACAAATCCACCACCTCCGGTTACCAGGCTCTTTTTTCTTGTCTTTGATTCCATGAACAGCTCCGAATTTATTTCAACCGTTTTTCCGCCCAGATCGCCAGTTTTTCGCGAAAAATTTTTGAATTGTGGCGAATATCAACGGGAAATGCCTTATGAAACAGTATGGTGTCAATGGTTTCCGTTAGCATGCTGCTCTTGCCGAGTTGAATCAATTCTTTTTTTAATTTCTTTTTTGGCATCCGCTTTTTGCCATGTTCCAGCTCTATGCAGACGACCGGATTTTGTTGCAGCGGATTGCCGATACCCACTAATGCGCTTCGAAAGACATTGGGATGGCCGTTAAAAATCGCTTCGCACGGGATGGTAAACAGGGTTCCATTCTGTGTTACTACCCGATGGCTTTTTCGGCCGCAAAACCAGATTCTTCCTTTATTGTCTTGCCACCCCAGATCACCCATTCTATGCCAGACCTGGTTTTTTTCAAAAATTTTGGCAGCGGCATCTGCTTCCGGCCGGTTATAATATTTTTTAGATACCAGTTCTCCTTTAACGGTGATTTCTCCGATTTCTCCGCTTTCAACAACCAGATCGGCCGACCATTCATCAATGGGGTCGTCGCTGATTGTGATGATGCGGATTTCCAGACCGGTAATCGGGCGCCCCACGCATATGCCGTAACCTTTTTCGCTCAGTTCAACGGTTTCGGACAGGATTTCCCGGCTGCCGATAGCTATAATAGGAACCGCTTCGGTGGCGCCATAGGGCGTATAAATTTGTGCATTATTGTTCAGCATGAGGGAAAATTGCTCGATATTGGCGGGTGATACCGGGGCCCCTGCAGAAACCACGCGCTTTAAGGAGGGCAGTTTAAGCCGATTCTCCTTGCCGTATCTTCCCACCTGGTTGAGCAGGGCAGGGGAGGCAAACATGTTGGTTACGCCCTGATTGATAATCGCCTCTACGATTTTTTCAGGATTAACCAATGCCGGTTTGGTGGGATCCATATCGGGTATAACAGCGGTGATTCCCAATGCCGGATCAAACAATGCAAACAACGGAAAGGTGGGCAGATCGATTTCATCTGCTGAAAAATCGAAATAGGATTTGATATATCGAATCTGTGCGTCAAATGTTTCATGGCTATATATCGCGCCTTTGGCCGGCCCCGTACTTCCGGTTGTAAATAATATGGCCGCCGTATCATTTTTTCTCGTTTCGGCTGTAGGAAACGGCTTATAAGGCAATTGGCGGATACTCTCCAAAGAATGTCCACTCCAAAACCAACGCCGCCCGACGGTAATCCAGGTTTTCACGGTGGAAAAGTATTTCGGACAAAAGGTCCGAAGCACATGGGCCGGTGGAATTCCGATAAATGCTTCAGGGTCGCTTTCCTTTAAACATTGAAGCATTCGGCCAACCCCCATGCCCGGGTCGACCATAACCGGTATCGCCCCGACTTTAAAGAGGGCAAACGTCAAGATAAAAAAATCTATACTCGGTCTAACCATCAATATCGTCCGTGTCCCCCGGGTAATACCGGTACTGGTTAGTCCGTAAGCCGTACGATCTGACTCCTGGTCCAGTTGCTGAAAGGTTAAGTGGGTGTATGCCACTCGACCGTCTTTATCCCTGGCAGCAGGATATACTACTGCCCGCCGGTAAGGGTAAAGAGCGGCAACATCCCTTAAATAATATGAAATATTAAAAATGGGATTGTCTGATGGTAAATCCAAAGTATCCGCCATAAAAAATTAATCCTTATATGTTAGCCCGTCACCAGCTCTATCGAACGAATGTTATCGTTAACCATCCAATGGGTGTTTCATCAAGAAATTTTTTATCCGGTCTAAAACCTTATCCGGCACGTCTTCTAAAATATAATGGCCGGCATCCGGGAATGTATATACCGTTGCGTGGGGAAAACGTTTTTGCCATTGGTTAAGATAATCCATATCGAATACAAAATCGTGTATACCCCATAAGATCAACATGGGGATGTTTGACAGCCTGTTTAGACGGACATCCGTATATTTAACCAAATCAAAGCTTTCGTCTGTTTCACATAAGGGAATGTCCTGGACGAATTTTAAAGTGGCGATACGGTTATTCCAGGAATTGTGTGGGGCCAACAGCGCTTTTTTGACCGGTTTGGAAAGCTTTTTATAAGGTGCCATATATGTCGCCGCAAGGGCAAACAGGTTCAATCCCAGTACAGCCGGTGCGGCAAATGAACGGATATTCCGGATCAGCCATAACCGAAACGGAATCCTTTTGCCCGCTGGCGGCAAAAATGCGGCGGTATTCAGAATAACAATCCGACCGATTCTTTCCGGATGCCGCAGGCCATAAGCCATCCCGATCATTCCCCCCCAGTCGTGAAGGATTAGGGTCAGTTTTTGTGATAAATGAAGCCCTTCCAGAAAGATTTCGAGATCATGGATGCGGGTTTTTAACCGAAAATCATATTGCTTCAAAGAAGGTTTGTCGGAAAGACCGCAGCCGATATGATCCGGTGCAATGGTTCTGTATTCACCGCAGAATCCTTTTATCAGCTCACGGTAATAAAACGACCAGGTGGGATTTCCGTGGATCATGATGATGGGCTCTCCTGCGCCCTCATCCACGTAGTGATAATTAAGTCCGTTGATTTTGCAGTAATGGGATGTAAACGGGTACAGGTGCCGAAAGTCGGCAAGGTTCACGGGCTTGTTTTTCTCTATATTCATCATATTACCAACGGATTCCCAACATCAGACAATTCAAACCGCTCCCGATACCCAGAAAGCCAACCAGGTCATTCGGTAAAAGGAATCCCCGTTCATCAGCAATGGCGGCCGTTATAGGAAGCGAAACCGTTCCGATGTTGCCCAAGTATTGAAAGGTTGTGAAATCCTTTTCCCGGGAAATCCCGATGGCGTCCAGCATGGTTCGTTGATGTGTGGCGCCCACCTGATGGCAGATGATTTTATCGGGTTGATGTTCAGTTAGGTTTAGCTTGCTTTTTAAGGCATTAAAGGTGGCCATACCCAGTATGACGCCATTATTGAGAACATTCACCGGATCCGTCTCCATTACCTGTTTTCCGGATGCAGGGATTCCCGTATCCGGACTCCACGTGCAGAGTTTGTGATGCTCATTTGCGCTTTTTGCAACACCGCCGATGAGTCGGTGGCCTTTATCAGATAGTGATCCGTCCGTCAACAATACGGCCACGGCTCCGGACCCACCGGTCAGTGTGGCGATGGTTTTTTTAAATGTTTCCATATCCTTGGCACTTAATAACCGGTCAATCGTGATATCGATGATCTGGCGTGCCGATTCACAGGAAACCACTATCCCGGCCTTAATTTGTCCCAGTTCAATGGCATTTGCGATTTCCACCATCCCGTTTAGAATTCCCAGACAGGCGTTTGAGATATCGTAAGTCAGCGTATCGGGGCTCAGTCCCAGGCCGTGTGAAACGGCGCAAGCCGTAGCAGGCTCGAGATGATCCCGGCATACGCCGCCGTAGATAAGCATGCCGATGTCTTTGGCGGAAATGTTGGAGGCCGCTATGGCCTTTTGACCCGCCAAAATAGCCCCCTGGCTCATTTTAAATCCCGGGTCCCAGAACCTTCTTTCTCGTATGCCCGTAATCGCCTCCAACTGCCCTTTTTGAAACCGAAGGGTTTCATAGAGTGATTCCAGACGATTCTCAAGATCTTCCGATGAAATTACGTTTGGGGCAAGCTCATAACCAAATGAGTCAATATAGATATTAGTGTAGTTCATAGCATCCTGGGTAGTGTCCATCCAGAAACGGCATCTTTTGGCCCAGAGCTTCGTTTTCGCTCTTTTGAAATCTTCAAAATAGCACGCTATTCCTGCGGTTTCAAAATCGCTCAGGCCTTGCTCTGAACCAAAATCTACCATTTCTGGATGGACATTATGTATAAATTTTGTGAACAAGCCATGCGAGCGCCTCAACTCGCAAAATGGCGAACTTATTTTTTCGTGAACCCTTAGTCCGATACCATTTTAATTCCGTAATTTTCCATTTCGTAAATATAACGCCCATCCACCTTTAAAAAACCGTTTGCTATAAGGGTGGGGTTGGGGTCGTCTGTTATTTCGGTAATAATGGCTTCAACTTCCACCATTTTATTTTCCGGGACGATCTGACCGCGGTAGGTCCACTGATGTTCCATTTTCGTGACCATTTCAAAACGGCTTTGATTCGTCGTTCGGTTCCAGCGGTCTAAGGCAGCAAATTTTAACAGCTGAATGAATGATTCAATTCCCAAAGAACCCGGACAGACGGGATCCTGGTAAAAATGAGATTTAAAGAACCATTCATCAGGATCAACATGTTTTATTCCCCGGATAAATCCAAGACCATACGGTCCGCCGTGCGGTAAATATGCTTCAATCTCGTCGATCATCAAGAGGGCTTTTGCCGGCATGACGGCGAACGGTGGCGGGTGGATGTTCTTAACAAACGATGAATCCTTCGGCGATAATGGTGGTTCATTTCTCAATACGCATGATTTTTTATCTTTAAGTTCTTCAGGGGAAAGAATATACCGTCGTTTCTCCGTATCCCGTATGCCGACTTGCCGGGCTAAAGATTGTTGGGTGAAGAATCCGAACGTTGTATTCCCTTTATAGAGAACGGTATCATGTTTAAGAAGGATGAATTCAAACTGTTCGATGATCATATCGCCGGCAATGGAGGTCTTCTTCAAACGGGCCCGGATCGTTAGTGTGGCTTCTTCTTGTCGTATGTCTTGATATAATACACCATTTCCGCCGAGATTTCTGAATCGCAGATCAATATTGCTTTTTAGGGCGGACCCCATATAAGCGGCCAACCATCCACAGGATTGAAGTGCAATCTCAAGTAAAACGCAATAAGGCATTGAAATAGAGCGGTTTGCAAAGAAATACCAGTCATTTTTTGTAACATCAAAGGCAGCTTCAATCCAGCCGCCTGGTTTCAGCACCCATGGTTTGGGTTCGCAGTGGACGATTCGGTCAATGAAGAGAAACGGCGGGCTCGGGAGCCTGGCAATAAACCGACCGTCATCGAAAACTTGATAGGGTTCTCCAAAGGCCCGTGATGGTTTTCCAAGGGCGAACTCGACGAGCTTTTCCCGGTTAAACAAGGAGCGGGGAGCTGTGTTTTGGCTGGAGGCACGTCGGTTTCTCCTTTGTTTTCTCCAGAAAACTTCCAATTCCCTGCGAGTAACGCCGGTCAGTTTCAAGGACATGTCTTTAAAGAGGACAATCCGATGCCCGTCCGCAAACATGTGGGCATCGGCAATTACATAGGGTTCGGGATTGTAGCCGGTCTCTTTTATTTCCACTTCGTATTGAACATGCCGGGTTTCGGGCGTTACCGGACCGCGGCACTTCAGAATGCTTTTTACTCCGGTAACCGGTTCGTAACATGCCCCCGGTATATCGGTTATCCATCCGGCTTGCTGGATAAAAATCCGCAACGTGTGGGCACAACATTCATACATCAGGGTTCCCGGCATTACCATATCGTCCATGAAGTGGCAGGTTAAAAACCAGTCGTCCGGATGGATGTCGGCTTCGGCCCGGATCCTTCCCAATCCGTAACGACCACCGGTGGGATCGAGCATAAGAATCCTGTCGATCAATCGCATGGGGCCACCCGGCAATCTCAGAGATTCAGCCAGTTCGATTCCTTCGAAATCACCACCGAAACACTTGCCAAGATCTCCATTCCTAAGCGCATCCAGGTCTTTGTCTGAAATCGCTTTTCTGTCGACATGGACAAAGTCTTTCCAATCATCGTTTTTTTTGCCCGTTACGACGGTTTGATCTGCTTCGGTCAAGATGATACCGGCAGAGTTTTTCACTTCTTCTTCGGTAAAAAATCCGGCACATCCCTCCGTCATGGTGATGAGGTGGGAATCTCCGATATATCCTTTAAAATGGAAGAAAAAAAGGTATGTTTCTCCCTGACGTACAAACTTATCAATCTCAATTTCATATCGAATGGTATCTCCGGGAGCCGGCAGGTCGCGGTGAAATACCACACTCGCGTCTAAAAGTCGATAGGCCCTTGTACCTTTTACCCGATGGTCGATTCCTAAATAAGAGCACAAAAACAGGTCTGCCTGCCCGGCTTCAACGGAAATACATACCGGTGCCTTTCCTCCGTCCAAATACCATGCCCCGGGGATTACGTCATGTTCCGTTACGATCCGCCCGGAGCTCAATGAGCCCTTTTTACCTTCTACGGATATGATACGGTCAACCAACATTAACGGCTCATCCGGTAAACGGACCCGCTTTTTATACGTGTCGACAACTGAGAATTCCGGACCCAGCACCCTGGCCACCGATCCGATGGCGAATTCCATACACATTTCTCGTGAAAACGCTGCCTTTTCAGGTGGCGGTGATTCGTATAAAAGGCCATCATTGTTAAGGGTTAAACCTGTTTTTTCAATCCGGTTTGGTTGAAGAAACGACCTGTTTTCAGCCGAAGCCTGATTTGATAGAAGAACACCCAGGAGTCGATTCTGGAAGTCAAATGTTCTGGCATAGTTTTTCTGAATATCCGTAGAAAGTGCCAGAAATGTTTCGTGGGCCTGATTTATGGCTTCGCTGGTAGGGGGTATAGAGGCGATGAGTTCCTTAAATGGTTGTTGAGCCGCAATAGCGAGCGTATTTCCGGTAGCCTGCCGTGGGCCGGCATGTTTCGTTTCAGGGGCTGTTTTTTTCGGTTTTATTCCCGGGAGGGTAGGCGCAGGTGATTTCCCACCGACAGCAATGGTGGTTTGTTGACCGGTCTTTTCCTGGAGCGGGGTGATTAACTCAATCGGATACGCCAGGTCACCATATAGTGAGCTAAGATTTACCGGTACCCTTTGGGCAATTAAGGTGCCTAAAAATTTTAAAATCGTAAGATAATCGTTCTCTCCCCTAAAGCATGAGGACACCGCAAGGTGAGGTTGATTCTCAAGAATAGAGCGGATCATACCGGTACAGGAAGCGTGCGGACCCATCTCCAGAAAGATTCGAATGCCATCTTTATAAGCTTGTCGAATGGTTTGGGGAAAATCGAATCCCTGTAACGCCTGTTTACATATGGAGCTTGCCGCGCTGTCGCTGGTGAGTTTATGGGCGCGCCCATCTGCACAACTGTAAAAGGTCACACCATCCGATGGCGTTACGGGAAACAGGTGAAGCGCTTTGTAGGCTTCCGCCACCGGTTCTGCCGCATCACAATGAACCGTCATAATGCCGTCTAAAAAGACGGATTCACAGTCTAAGGCTGAAATGACGCTTACAACATCGGGTTCACGTCCGCCGAGGACGCATTGTTCGGGCGTATTGATGATCAAAAGCCGTGCGGTCGAATTTTTCGGGATGGTGTTTCGAACCATATCCGCCGGCCGGTTGACCACGGCCACGCGCCAGCTGACATCTTCACCCGGTGGCACGTTCCATGCTTTTCGGGCGGCGTTGCACGGACCGGCCAGTTCGGTCTTAAACAGGTCGGTTTCCATCAATCGGTCCAGCATTTCCCCTCTATCCGGCCATACTCCGGTGGCAAAGTAGCCGGCGGATTGGCCTAAGCTATAGCCAATAACCGCTGAAGGTCGAATGCCGAAATGTTGAACGAGGCGGGTTATAACGGAGCCGTGAACGACCTGGCCGAAGATCATGTGGAGCGGATCGGAAATAATTTTTTCATAGGCTTCCTGCTCCCACCCGTCGTTCCAGGCGGTTCGCCAGGGGACATAGCAATTTGGAAGCATCTGGTTTTTTATTTTCTGTGTTTCATCATCCATTTTCCGAAAAATGTCCGGCCATATCGTTCCGATAGTTCGTCCCATTCCGATATAATGGTTGCCGGAACCGGGAAACACAAATGCGATCCTGCCGGTGCGGCCTAAAGGTTCAGGAGAATAAATAAATCCGCCCGCCCCGTTCGCGCTCACCGGCTTGTTGTGCAAGATACTGTGTTTTGCCCCGGCAATCCATTGGTGAAGCTCGGAAAGATTATTTGCGACAACCGAAATGGCATCCGTTTTTTCCGGATCAAGCGGGTTTTCTTTATGCCAGATCCTGGCAAGGGCTTCCATGGGTTGTGAACGCTCGGGGCCTTGGGATAGAAAAAGTGAAAGCCTGTCCAACCCATGCATTAAATTGCGCTTGCTGTTCGCCTCCACCACAAAAAGACCGTGCGGCATAAATCCTAGTGGCTTTTTTCTTTCACGGGCGACCCGGTCCGATACGGTATGCCGTAATGGATGACGGGCCGTATATTCCATTCCTTCAAGAACCACATGCATGCAGTTGCCGTCCGTTGTCATGGCACAGACAACCGCTCTTCGCGGGCCGTCTTCCTTATTTCTTATCCAGTATTGGGGGAATGCCGGCATATGAAATTTTTCCGGATTCCACGAAGATTTGGGTTGAAGATAATTGTTTAAAGGCGGAATGATTTCTTGAAAAAGACAAAGGCCGATTTTTACCAGTGAGGCCAGCCCGGCCACAGCCCCGGTATGCCCAATGTTCGGTTTGACTGAACCGATAGCGCACATATGGGTTGAATCCGGATAAAAGGAAAAAAATTGGTTAAGCGCTTCGGTTTCTATGAGATCTTCATCCGGGTCTCCGCTACCGTGGGTTTCAATCATGCTGACGGAGGCCGATGAGATGCCGGAATCTGAAAATGCTTCCGCCATAGAATTCATATAAGTCTTTTTAGACATCCGATCGACATTCGACGCACCGTCACCGGCTTTACCGACGCCTTTAATCACCGAATATATCCTGTCACCGTCTCTAATGGCGTCTTCCAGCCTTTTTAGGACTACGGCCGCCGCACCTTCACCGGGCAGGGTACCATCTGCCGACGAATCAAAAGGACGAATAGAATCCAATTTTGAAAAGGGATGAATGCTGTTTCGGGTAATGATATTCCGTACATCTCCAAACAAATCGACGGCGCCTACAAGGACCGCATCCATTTCTTGATGTTGAAGGAATCTGAGGCCGATTTCCACAGCCTTTAACCCGGAAGCTTCTTCATTGGAAACGGAAAAACTCGGCCCTCCGAATTGAAATTCCCTGGCGATTCGGCTGGCCACGATACTCCCTAAATTACCTAAAGTTCGTGAAGATGTTAAGGGAGGGCCATATTCATCCATTAACGATTGGCGCCAATTGTTTATTTCGTTTTTATCAAGGCCAAGAGAATGGTCCCGGTTCCACTGTTCGACCTGCTTGTATAAATTCCATCGAAGGTGAAAGTTTGTGGCTTCAAAATCAAAGCCGATACCGATGATCGTTCCCATTCGCGGTCGTTTTCCGGTCAGGGAGAGTCCCGCATCTTTCATTGCGTTGGCGGAGACGTTTAGCATCAAGAGTTGTTGGGGCAAGATATCCGGGATTTCAACGGGTGGAATATGAAACGCTCCGATGTGTAAATCGATTTTGTCCATAAAACCGCCGGATAGTTTATCCAGGCCGTATAGCCTGCCGACAAAGGCGTCGATTCCCTTCCACCGCCGCAAGGGGCGTTTTCCGATAATCGAATCACCTTTGAAAATGGTCTCCTGGAATGTTCTCAAAGACGTTATCGATCCAAAGGCCGTATCCATACCGATAATGGCAACCGGACTTCCGGATGTTAATGTGTCTGATATTGAGATCGGAGATGATCGGCGTTCGACATTTTTATCACGGTTATCCCCGTGCGCTTCAGACCCGGGGGTTTTGGTTTTTAATCCTGATTGCCTGGTTTTTGCCGCTGGTAACGTCCATTCTTCCAACAGCAGGTGAGCGTTGATTCCGCCAAACCCAAACGCGCTGACGCCGGCCCGCCTTGGCGTATGACGGTCTCTAGTAGTCCATTTTTCAGGTTCGGTTTGAACATGAAACGGACTATCATGAAGCGGGCTGTTTTTAGATGCCCGGCTAAAATTGAGTGAGGGTGGCAAGGTTTTATGCCTAATGGCCAATAAGGTCTTTATCATTCCTGCCGCACCGGCGCCGGTCAACAAATGGCCGATCATCGATTTAACGGATCCGATGGAACATTGTTCAAGAGACCGGCCGGACGCTTCCCATAACCGGTGTAAAGATTGAAGTTCAACCGCATCTCCAACAGGCGTTCCCGCACCGTGACATTCGATATAATCAATATCCCCCAGGGACCAGGAAGCGGATAAATACGCCTGTTTCATGGCCCGAATCTGGCCTTCGCTGTCCGGGGATAAAAGATTGCCTTTGATATCATTGGACAGTCCGATACCGCGGATTAATCCATAGATTGTATCCTGGTCTCGAAGGGCGTCGTCCAATCGTTTTAACGCCACAATTCCTGCACCTTCTCCCACCACCAGGCCGTCAGCGCTTTCATCGAACGGTGCACAACGGCCGGATGCGGACAGGGCTTGTAATTGGCTGAATCCTACTTGGGTAAACAGGGCGTCCGGTCGTGAGACACCGCCTGCCAGCATCACATCGGCACGCCCGGTATTAAGCTCGTCACAGGCGAGTTTTACGGCGTAAATGGATGATGCACAGGCAGCATCCAGGGTAAAAGTTCCACCGCATAAATTCAACCCTCTGGCAAGGATAGCCGCCGGAAATCCGGAAACCCTTGCTGACAGGCATTGATTTCGGGTTAGAACCAAGGATTCATCCGGGGTGTCGGCGATTTCAGCACCAAAGAGCTTTTCTTCAAAAGCGGTCCCTAATATGTTTCGTGTGATCAGTGCGGATCCATCCGTGGGCAGTGCAATGGCCGCCAGCGATACACCCATTCGCTCTCTGTTTATCGAGGCGGTATGACACTGGGCGATCGCTGTTTTCCCGGTGTGAAGCACGATATGAAATAATGGGTCAAGGGTATTCAACAGGCTGATATCAAGGTCGATTCCGGAAGGATTACATTTAAAATCAGCAATCAGGCAAGATCTTTTGGAATATGCTTTGTCCCGACTTGGTTCGGAATGATACAGGGCTTCCGGTGCGGCAACCCATCGGTTTTTAGCAACTTCACGGGTGGCATCGACTTTATTCGTAATGTTATGCCAAAACGTTTTCAGGTCACCGGCACCGGGAAAGATGCCGGCCATTCCGACGACGGCAATGGGTGATTTTTTTTCCATAAGTTTTTATTATTTGGAGAAATGTCAGATTTTTTTTGTTTCATCATAATCTATATCAAACTTTAGTGGATTTATGAATTGAATTTTTGAGCTTGTGTAATTAAAGGATGACAGTTAAAATTAACAATTTCGTAAAAAGTCGTCACCCGGCGAAAACCGGGGTCCAGGTCAGTCATAAGTTTTTGAAAACACTGGATAGCGCAAAAAGCTTCACTACGTTCCCGGCTTTTGCCGGAATGACGGAAAAGAGAACTTTTTGATTTTTGGCGCGGTCGTCAG
>JAUXEW010000222.1 GCA_030620375.1 Desulfobacteraceae bacterium
CAATTGAATTCGGCAAATCAATTAAAGGAATTGACGGTATTGTAGTGATTCGTGAGGATACCATGGGCATGTGGGGAGATATCGAGATCATTCCGCTAAAAGGAAAAAAAGGTTGAGTTTTAGCTATGAAAAGAGTTAATTATTAAGTTTAAGCACCGGTTGAACCGCAATAGCGAGTGCGTTCTCCGAAACTGGTTGCGGGGTGCTGCAAATTTTAGGGATATTTTTAGACAAAAAGGATCGTTTATGAAGACAATGTGGGCACCTTGGCGGATTGAATATATTTTAAATAACCGGGAAGAAGGGTGCATATTTTGCAAAGCATTGGATGAACAGGACGACCTTACCCTTTTCAAAGGGAACGATACCATGGTTGTCATGAATAAATTCCCTTACATCAACGGACATCTGCTCGTCGCACCTGTCCAACATTTTTCAAGCCTTGACCAGCTGACTGAGAAAGAAATGGGGAAACTCCTGTTAACGGTTCAACAATCGATAGGGATATTAAAAGAAGCGATGAATCCGGATGGTTTTAATGTCGGCCTTAATTTCGGAAAAGTTGCGGGGGCCGGTGTTGAAGAGCATCTCCATTTTCATATTGTTCCCCGTTGGTTTGGAGACACCAATGCGTTGACTGTCTTTGCAGATGTAAGGGTTATCCCGGAACATTTAAAAGCCACCTATTATAAGTTAAGGCCATATTTTGATAGAACCGGTAAAACAGGTTGAAATGAAGGGAGAAAACAAATGAATAAAGTTAAAATGATCTTCTGGCTCGTTATCCTTGGATTTATTTCTTTATTAATTTTCCAGAATCAGGAATTTTTTTTAGCAAAACAGGGCCTTCGGGTAAATCTTTTTTTTGAAACCTTCCACACACCGGATCTGCCCAGCGCCATTTTTTTTCTTGCTTTTTTCCTATTGGGACTCCTCATTGCATATTTTTTGGGGCTTTATGCAAAATTCAAGTCCAGGCAGATGATTAAGAGCTTAAACCTTAAAGTGAATTCCCAGGCTGAGACCATTTCCAGGATCGAGGCGGAGAATGAGTCACTAAAAACAGCTTTGACCGAAAAGGATCAGGAAGAAACCGGGGAAATTTCAGAACAGCCGGGTGATGAGCCGGGTCCCTTTGAAGCGGCTTAGAATGACTGATAATCAGGCATTGATGTATTGAAGCGCCCTGCAGCAAGCGGGAGGGTGTCTTCTTAAGTAAGGATGACACGCTATTTTAGATTTGCTCGCCAATTCCGCAGTAAGTTAAGGGGAATGCGCCTGTTATTTCGGCTCAATGAGCCGTTTCTCAAAGGTTTCTTATTAATATTGCGGGTCAATCAATACCCATTTAACAGACAGATCTCTCATGAAACCGACTAAAATTACCCCGATGATAAAACAGTACCTCGCCATTAAAAAGGATTATGCCGATGCAATCCTTTTTTATCGGATGGGTGATTTTTACGAGATGTTTTTTGAAGATGCCGAGGTGGCGGCACGAGTTCTGGAAATCACATTAACATCCAGAAATAAAAAAGATAATACACCGATTCCGATGTGTGGCATACCCTACCGTGCTGTCACGGGCTATATCGCGCGTATGATTAAAAACGGCTTCAAGGTGGCGATCTGTGATCAGAGAGAAGATCCGGCCCATGCCAAGGGCTTAGTCAAAAGGGAGGTTGTCCGTGTCATAACACCCGGAATGATTGTTGAGGATGAATTTTTAGATGCAAAAACAAACAACTTTATCCTCGCGCTATCTCGTCAGGATGGCACCTTAGGAATTTCATATTTAGACATTTCAACCGGAACTTTCCGGTTGTCTGAGTCATCCGATTTAGGGGCGGTTGCTGATGAATTAAATCGGATTTCACCCAGTGAAATTTTGCTTCCCGATTCAGCAAAAAATGACCCGGTATTTTTATCAATTCTCAATAGCTTTTCAGAAAAATCGATTGGTTACCTGGATGAAGCTGTTTTTGGATATCAACAAAGTCGGGAAAGACTGATCAGTCATTTTAAAACCCTTTCCCTGGAAGGCTTTGGATGTGAAGGACTCAGGTCCGGGATCAGAGCGGCCGGAGCATTAATTTATTATGTCAGTGAGACGCAAAAACAACAACTGGTGCATTTAACCGGAATAGAAACCTATTCCTTCAGCAATTTTTTGCTGATTGATGATACCAGCTGCAGAAACTTAGAATTGATGAAAAATCTGCAAACAGGATCGGAGCAGGGCACACTGTTAAATGTCATTGATCGAACCGTAACCGCTATGGGCGGAAGGCTCATTAAAAACTGGATACGGTATCCATTGAAAGACGATCAAATGATTCAATTTAGACTGGATGCCGTACAAGAAGCCAAGGAAAACATTCAATCGACAAAAAGCGTGCGGGAATGCTTAAAAGTTGTTTATGACCTCCAGCGGATCAACAGCAAGATCTCCATGGGACACGCCAACGCTCGAGATCTTCTGGCCTTAAAACATTCGCTTCATATGCTGCCGGCAATCAAGACATTTCTGGAGAATATTAAATCAGAGCTTTTGAAATGGCAGGTTAATATTGACCAACTTAACGATTTGGCTGACTTAATAGAACGCGCCATTCGGGAAGATGCTTCTCCAACCATACACGAGGGGGGAATTGTCAACACGGGATTTAACGATGAGCTTGATGAATTAATTGAAATCAGCCGAGATGCTAAAGGCTGGCTTGCCAAGCTTGAAGCCGATCAACGGGGGAGTACAGGGATAAATTCACTTAAAGTCAGGTATAACAAGGTCTTTGGATATTATATTGAGATCCCGAAAGCCCACTCTCATTCAGTTCCCCTGCATTATGTCCGCAAACAGACGCTGGTTAATGCCGAACGGTACATTACAGATGAGTTGAAGTCGTTTGAATCAAAAGTATTAAGCGCTGAAGAAAAAAGGGCGGCTTTAGAGTACGAAATATTTAATGAAATTTGTAGAACGGTTATAACAAATAACAAAGCTATACTGCGGGTTGCCGATTATTTGGCAAATGTGGATTGCCTTTTAGGCTTGGCTGAAGTAGCTGATCTAAATGATTATAATCGTCCGGAAATTAATTCCAACGGAACCATCGTAATTGAGGACGGCCGCCATCCTGTGGTGGAAAAAATGATCACCGGCGAACGATTCGTTCCCAACTCCCTGGTAATGGACAACGAACAAAATCAGATTCTGATTATTACCGGGCCGAATATGGCAGGGAAATCAACGGTGTTAAGACAGGTGGCCATAACGGTTCTTATGGCCCAGATGGGTTCCTTTGTGCCGGCTGGAAAGGCATCCATATGTGTGACCGACAGGATATTTACCCGTGTAGGCGCCTTGGATAATCTGTCAAGTGGACAGAGCACGTTTATGGTGGAAATGCAAGAAACCGCCAATATTTTAAATAGCGCAACCCAGAACAGCCTGGTTATTATGGATGAGATTGGGAGAGGAACCAGCACCTTTGACGGATTAAGTATCGCATGGGCGGTAGTTGAATATTTACATGACTTAAACGGAAAGGGCGTAAAAACTTTATTTGCCACCCATTATCATAAATTAATTGATCTTGCCCAGGTAAAGGCAAGGGTTAAAAATTATAACATTGCCGTAAAGGAATGGAATGATGAAATTATTTTTCTAAGGAAACTGATGGAAGGCGGAACGAGTCGAAGTTATGGTATACAAGTTGCTCGACTGGCCGGGATCCCTGAAAAAGTGATCGGGCGGGCGAAAAAAATATTGTATCGTATTGAAAACGAAGATGATTCCTTAAATGGTGTTACGTCTGAGCCGGATCAGGAAAGCGAGTTGGAAAAAAAGCACGTCCAACTGTCTCTTTTCAGGAGACCGGAAAAATTGATTATCGAAACCTTGAGAAACCTTGATATATCAAGTATGACCCCCATAGAAGCCATGAATTACCTGAATGATTTAATGGAAAAATCAAAGGTGTTATGACGTTAACAAGACGTAAACATACTGATGCGATGGCATGTTTTTTCCGAATTAAAAGATATTTTTTAACTTCGATTTTGTCAGGATTTATCCTCGTTTTTGCCATACAAGGGGTGTCATATGCTGCAACGGTAAGGGATATATACGGTGGTGCCGAGGCATGCTACAAAAAACTCCGCCATAATCCCGAAAAGAAAAAAAACAGAAATAACTGGTTTGTCTGTATTAAGAAATTTCAAGCAGTATATCAATACAATCCCAAGGGACCCTGGGCGGCAGCCGGTTTGTACATGTCCGGTAAGCTATACTGGGAACTGTACCAACAGTCATTCCATAACCCGGACAAAGAAGAGGCAATTGATATTTTCGAGCGCATTATCAAGCGGTTCCCCAAAAGCGGGTATCGAAAAAAGGCATTGGACTTTATCCGCTTGATCAACCAGTCGAAAGGCTTGGCAAGTCATTCTGTTAAAGCTGAAAACCCAAGAAAATTTACGGCGAAAGATAAGTATAATCAGGCGGAAACCTGTTATAGAAAGCTTCTGGCCAATGCTGCAAAACAAAAATATCGTGACCGGTGGCTATCCTGTATTCAAAAATATGATGCGGTGTTTCAGCACGATCCATCAGGTCCCTGGGCCGCGGCAGGTTTGTATATGACGGGCGTGTTGTATGAAGGGCTTTCCAAGCACTCATTTAATTCGCGGGATAGAAAAAAAGCATTGGATATCTATAATCGAATTATATCAGATTATCCGAAGAGCAGATATAAACAAAAGGCTGCGGCAATGCGGTCTAACCTATGTGGGTCAGATTCCGAATGTGACTCAGA
>JAUXEW010000206.1 GCA_030620375.1 Desulfobacteraceae bacterium
CCGGATGTTGCGGATCAACAGATCAATGAAAGGGGTTAATCCATGAAACAAAAATATATGATTTTAAAAAGCAACGATAACAAACATATGATCATCAAAGAATTTGCGGAAATCGAGAAAGATATGTTTTCGCTTCTTTGTGAAGAAACATACGAGATAAAAACGATCCGGTCCGCCATTAAATCAGGGATGAGCAAACTGATTTCAACCATCAGGACGCAAACTTTTTATCCGTCAGCAACATGGGCAAAACAAATCGCCGAGGGCATCGTGAATTGTTTTAATTCCAAAAGCAGCGAAACCGTTGAAATTTTTGTTGATGATGCAGAGGCACTCCAGAAAAAAGAAGACGCCATTGAAATCATTGATGATCTGGAAAACGGTGCAACTCAGATTGATGGACTGTTGGATGATACGGTTGATGTTTATGATGAAAACATTACCCCAAAAAAGATTAATTCATCCATTAACGTCGAAGAAAATGAGCTGCCTGACGATGATAATGATGATGATAATAAGGTTTAGCGGCTTATTGGATCTTCTGTGAAAAAATCGATATCTATATTCTTTATTTTATTTGCATGTCTCCTTGCCTCATGCAATCTGAAAAAAGAGTTCTTTTTTCAAGGAAATACGATGGGGACAACCTACCATGTCACCGTTATTACTCCTCTTTTTAAAAATCCGGCCTACCTGAAAAAAAAGATCACCCAAAGGCTTGACGACATCAACCAAAGCATGTCTACCTATATTAAAAACAGTGAAATCAGTAAATTCAACCATAACACCGATACAAGCCAAAAGCATTTTGTATCACCTGATCTTTTTTATGTGATGTCCATCGCAAGAGATCTTTATCAACTGACCTACGGTGCATGGGATGGAACCGTAAAGCCGCTGATCGATTTATGGGGTTTCGGAACATCAGATCGCAAACGAAAAATCCCCGATAAAAAAAAAATCACCGAAATGTTACAAACCATCGGGTTTAATCAAGTGATAATTTCAACTGACGGGTATCTTCTAAAAAAGGCCCCTTCAATAACAATAGACCTCGCTTCAATCGCAAAAGGATATGCCGTGGATCAAGTCTCCGCGCTTATTCGGTCAAGCGGAATATCCGACTTTATTGTAGAAATCGGGGGAGAAGTGTATGCTTCCGGCATTAAAAAAGACGGAAAACCGTGGCGTGTCGGCATCAACGCCCCTCGCCAAGACGCCGCATTTGACCTTGTCTATCAAGCCGTTGCATTACGGGACAGCGCCATGGCTACTAGCGGCGATTACAGAAATTTCTTTGAAATCAATGGGATACGGTATTCCCACATTCTTGATCCCCGGACGGGTTATCCGGTAAAAAATGGTGTCGTCAGTGTCTCGATTTTATCCAGTTCCTGCACATTTGCGGATGGACTGGCAACAGCCATAATGGTATTGGGCCCTAAAGCCGGCATTGAACTGGTGGAACGCCTCAACGACACGGAATGCCTGATCATTACCCAGAATAAAGATGGGTCTTTTACCGATGACTATTCAAAAGGGTTTAATCATTAAGCGTAACTGGATCAAATGAATTTATATGTTGAAAGCTTAGGGTGTGCAAGGAATCTGGTTGATAGTGAACTCATTATCGGACAGCTTAAAAACAACGGGGTTACGATCCTGGATGAGCCGCATCATGCTGAAATTATTATAATAAATACATGCAGCTTCATTGAGAACGCAATCAACGAATCGATTGACACCATTTTACACCTGGCAAAATATAAGCAGACCGGGTCATGCCGGTATATGATCGTTGCGGGATGTTTGCCCGAACGGTTTAGAGAAAAAATTGTTTCCGCTTTACCGGAAGTTGATTTGTTTTTAGGAACCGGTGCATTGGATCAGGTCACCCGGATTGTTGATAACGGCTTTGATATTAAAGGTTGTATGCTTCCGGACCCTGACCGTATGAGCTTTATGGGATATACCACAGGTCGCGCATTGAGCGGCTCGCCCATGGCGTATCTTAAAATCGCAGAAGGATGTGACAAACATTGTACCTACTGCATCATTCCAAAACTTCGCGGCAAACATAAAAGCCGGCCGATAATTAATATTGTTGACGAAGCCCGTATGTTAATCTCAAATGGTATTAAAGAAATAGTATTGGTGGCCCAGGAAACAACATTTTACGGAAAAGACTTAACCCCCCCGGCAGATATTTCCGGATTGCTGGAACGAATTTCAGGACTTTCCGACAACATATGGATCAGGGTTCTTTATGGTCATCCGGAGAGTCTAAATAACAAATTAATTAAAACCATTGCAACGCACGAAAATATATGCTCATATTTTGACATACCGATTCAGCATGCCAGCAACTCGGTTTTAAAACGGATGGGACGAAATTACGTGAGCGATGACCTTTACCGATGCTTAGATCAAATTCGATCTTACATCCCACATGCGGCGCTTAGAACAACCGTCATCATTGGCTTTCCCGGGGAATCCGATCAGGATTTTGAAACCCTGTTAACATTTATTCAAAAAGTACGGTTCAATCACCTGGGCGCATTTATTTATTCGGATTTCGAAGATCTCGCATCCCACAACCTTTCGGACCCTGTTTCCGCAACTACGGCAAAATACCGATACGATGAAATCATGTCATGCCAGCAGGGTATCTCTTTGGAAGCCAACCGTGCGTATATCGGGAAAGAGCTAAAAGTCCTCGTTGAAGATGCGCCTGAAACCGGCATGTTGACCGGGAGAACCGATTTCCAGGCACCGGAAGTGGACGGTATAACCTATATTCAATCCGACGAGCTGTCTCCCGGAAGCTTTGTCAACGTCAACATTATTGATGCGCTTGAATATGACTTAATAGGAAAACCCGTATGAACGATCTGAAAACCAGACTCCTTGATATGGTCAAAGAAGACCTTGAAAAAATTGAAGTTTCCCTAAAATATCATTTGACCTCCAATTTCGATCTGGTATCCCGGGTTGCCAGTCATGTTCTGTTTAGCGGTGGAAAACGGTTAAGACCGTTGCTCCTTATTCTTTCTGCAAGAATTTGCGGTTATAACGGGACGCTCGATCTGGATTTTGCCACAGCGTTTGAATATCTTCACACCGCTACTCTATTGCATGATGATTTGGTGGACGAAGCAACGTTACGGCGGGGAAAGCCGGTAGCGCATTCCATTTGGGACAACTCCACCGTGGTGCTTGTCGGCGACTTTCTTTTTGCTCGAGCCAGTGCCATTGTAGCCAATACGCATAACATTGAAGCGATCAAAGTGCTCGCAAATGCCACGGAAGAAATGTCCCAAGGAGAAATATTTCAACTTACCAAGAAAGGGAATCTGGAACTTTCCGAGGAAGAATACATGGATGTTATCCGGCGGAAAACGGCTGTCCTTTTCCAGGGCGCATGCCGAATTGGCGCCAGTTTGGCAGACGCCGGCGACGACGAGAAAGCTGCGCTTTCCGATTATGGCTTTAAGCTGGGGATCGCTTTTCAAATGGCGGATGATCTTCTGGATTATACCCAGCTGGACGCCGGCACCCTGGGAAAAAATGCCGGAGCGGATTTAAGAGAAGGAAAACTGACGTTACCGGTAATTTACACGTTAAAGGCCGCAACTCTAAAAGATCGAAACCAAATTGAATCGGTCATTAAAAATAATGATTTTTCCGTAGGTGAATTCCAAACCTTGATAGGGTTGTTAAAAAAATACGGGGGATTGGAATACGCCCGGGAAAAAGCGTTAACATATGTGGATGAGGCAAAGGCGTCTCTTTTATTTTTTCCATCTTCAAAAACCCGGGATATCCTTTTAGGATTTGCAGAATATGCGTTAGCCCGAAATGCATAATCATTTTTTACCTTTTAACCATAGCTCACTTTTCCGGCTTGTCCGAGCTCGTTACAGAAAAATCAGTGACCATGAAATCATATTTAAAACAACAGATGCCCCGTTTTTTTAAAATCTTGTGCTTTCTTTTTACCCTTTTGACGTGTGGGGCCCCGTTGCAGGCCGAGGACATCTCTTTGTTGAGGACAAGGACGGTTAAAGTCTTAGGAAGCGGCTCGGTATTATCATCAAATGTTGCTAAAGCCAAGGACCGTGCGGTTTCAAACAGCCTTGTTGTTGCAGTGAGTCAAGTTGCTGATGAGCTTTTACCTAAAAATGGTATGGTAACCTATTTTCAAGAATTGAACCAAACCCTGTTTCAGGATGCGGAAATATATATTCAAGACTATAAGGTCCTGACGGAATTCATGTCCAATAATATTTATCGGGTCGTGGTGGAAGCGACGGTTTCAATTGATGGTCTTGAAAAAAAATTATTGGATGCAGGACTTATTTGGACTCAAAAATCGCTGCCAAAGGTTTTATTCCTTGTTGTGGAACACCCGTTGGGAGATATTTTTCCTCGATTCTGGTGGAGCTCTGATTTTCCTCTTTATAAGGCCCATTCCGAAAGCGCCATGGCCGAAGTCATGGGCGAGTCCGGGTATACGATCATAGACTACCAGAACATAATACTACCAACAAATTTAACGGAACTCGGTCAAAAAACCCGCTTAAGTAATGAAAAGGCTATCCGGATCGGACACCATTCAACCGCAGAGGTATTGATTATCGGCGATGCACTGGTTCAAAAAGCCACGAATATAATGGGAGCCGATAAAAAAACATTTAAGGGAATCGTGTCGGTTCGTGCCATTCGATCCAATACGGGCGAAGAAATCGCTTACACCCGTCAAACGGCAATCACCATGGACACCGATGAAATCCGGGGAGGGTTGGAGGCCCTTGTTCAGGCCGGCCGACTTGCCGGAAAAGAACTGTCGATTCAATTGGCTGCCACGTGGCAACGCATTTCCGTAAGCCCGGAACAAATCATCATTGTGGTACAAGGAACTAGCGACCTGTCCAGCTTTGTCCTGTTTCGCAAGTCTTTAAATAAGATGTCCGGGGTTGACGGAATATTCATCAAGGAGATGAAGCCGGATGAAGCCAGCATCATAGTTGACTATCAAGGAAATGCCCCTACCCTTGCCGAAGCATTGATGCTGAACACGTTTGATTCTTTTGGAATTAACATATACGAAACTACTCAAAACCGGTTAAAAATCAAATTGCTGAAACATAAAATTGAACCGCAA
>JAUXEW010000146.1 GCA_030620375.1 Desulfobacteraceae bacterium
CAGTGGACACGACGGCCAGCCCTTCATACGCTTCAAAAATAAACTTAACGAAACTGATCTCCCGCCGGTCCACCCGGTAATATTTTCGTATGGTTTCCAAGAATCCGTATCACTCCATCTGTTTTACATAGACCTAACCCGGCCTGTCCGGATTAGGAATTTACTGCATTGCTTTTCACCTTAACACCATTGTAAAGACAATTTCAACTCCAAACAAAAATATTGTTAACTATGCCATTATAAGCTATATGGCGGATGTATGAAAAAAAAATGGCAAATGAAATCACCCGATAAGCAATCGGTACAATCACTGATAAAATCATTAAAATGCCACCCCGTTACCGCAACCGTACTGGTTAATCGATCAATCCATTCCAGGCAAGCGGCGTTACAATTTTTAACTCCCTCCTTGAATCATCTCCGCTCTCCCTTCTCACTAAAAGATATGGATCGGGCGGTGGACCGACTTCTATCCGCCATTGCAAACCATGAGCGGATTCTAATTTTTGGCGACTATGACGCAGACGGCATTACCGCCACATCTATCCTTTTCGAGTTTTTACGATACGCCGGGGCGGATGTATCATTCCATATCCCCCATCGAATAAAAGAAGGGTATGGGCTTAAAGTAAATCATATATCCGAAGTGGCCCTGGCCAACACGATAGATTTGATTATTACGGTGGATTGCGGATCCAGCAGCCACAAAGCCGTCGAAGCGGCAAATAAGGTCGGCATGGATATTATTATTACAGACCACCATAAAATTTCAGAAGAAATACCGCCGGCCGTTGCGGTTGTAAATCCCCAACGGCATGATTGTAATGCCGGGTTAGAGCACCTTGCGGGTGTCGGCGTTGTTTTTTATTTCCTGATCTGCCTGCGCAAACGGCTTCGCGACATTCATTTTTGGAAAAACAAACCCGAACCCAATCTTAAGCGGTATTGCGACCTGGTTGCCATTGGGACCGTAGCGGACATAGTGCCAATTGTTGATGAAAACCGGATACTTACCAGGGCAGGGCTTGACATAATGAGATCCGGGCATCGAATCGGTCTTACCGCCCTTGCCACTGAAAGCGGTATGAAAAACGGATATGCCGACACCGACGACATCGCCTTTCGGCTGGCTCCCCGCCTGAACGCCTCAGGTCGAATGGACCATGCAAAATCAGCGGTCGATCTGCTTACCACCGACCAGCTGAAAACGGCGGCTCAAATCAGCAGGACCCTCAATCAGCTGAATGGCCAAAGACAATTAATTGAAAAAAAAACGTTTGAAGAAATTATGACTCACCTCCGCCGTAATCCGCACCTGCTTCAACAAAAATCATTGGTGCTGTTTTGCAAAAACTGGCACGAAGGCATACTGGGAATTGTTGCGGCAAGGCTGGTAAGACAATATTTTCGTCCGGTAGTACTGATCATGGAACAAAACGGTTTGGGGAAAGGATCAGGCAGGAGCATTCCCGGCTTTGACCTTTATGACGGGCTGTTACAATGCGCTGAGTTGCTTGAAAGTTTCGGCGGACATGCAATGGCCGGCGGTTTAACCCTAAAGCCGGAAACCATACCCGATTTTCAAAAAAGCTTTGAAAACGTGGTGCAACATATGACCGACGCTGATGATTTTATACCGTCTGTTTCTATAGATAGTGAAATCCGGTTCAACCTCATCACCGATAAACTTATGAATGAACTGGAAGGGTTGAAACCGTTTGGAAACGGGAATGCCGAACCGCTTTTTCTGGCCAAACACGTAAAAGCGGTTCAGTCCGGCATTGTCGGTGAAACCCATAGACGAATGGTGTTAAGGCAATACAGCGATAATACAAACAAATCGCTTAATGCGATTCAATTTAATATTGATCCTGAGATACCGCAAAAAAATGATTTTGAACATATTGTATTTCGACTGCGGTGGAATCGGTGGAATGGAAATAAGACCGCACAAATAGTTATTGAAGATACATAAATTTTCCTTGCATAATGCAATAGTTGCTATTAGAACAAATCAGCTAAACCTCAATTGATCGTGAACTAAGGCAACTACCATAAATGAGGACAACCCATGGCAAAAGTATTTCGCCCCAGTAATCGCGAATCGAGTATTTTATCAAAGATTGAATCCTCCAAAAGTTTTGCCCGGCGGAAAGCAATTGAAACCTTAAGGGACTGCAAAGAGCAGTTGAGTAACGCCATCGCAATGAAGCTTGTGGAAAGCAAGCTGGTAGAGACCACCAGTAAAAATACACTTGAAGAACAAATTGTCTGGTGCCTCGAAAAATTGCGGCATGCTGAAGAATTCGATATCGAATATCAGGTTGCGCCATTCAGAAATGTTGTGCCGAATCCGAATATTATCAGCCTTTATGTAATGGCCTTTGTTATTGAAAAGCTGATTAATCACAAAGTAATTATTGATATTTTCGGCTCTGATGAAGAGATTTACAGCAGTATAAACCGCCAGGTCGCAAAATTCTTGCCACAATAATGCGCCCTTCTTTCTACCCGAGGCTCGTAAACGGACCGTTTGATGATCCGGGCCTGTTCATTTCGTTTATGTTTGAAAAGCGTGCCGTCCTGTTTGATCTGGGTGATATCCATTCACTCTCACCAAAAGATATTCTCAAAATTAGCCATGTATTTGTTTCCCACGCCCATATGGACCATTTTGTCGGTTTTGACCGACTGTTACGCCTTTTGCTCGGCCGCGAAAAGACCCTCTACCTATACGGGCCTGAGGGTTTTTTATCAAAAGTAGAGGGTAAACTGGCCGGGTATTCCTGGGACCTTGTACACAATTATGATAACCGGTTTGCACTTTGTGTCTTTGAAATCCGTCCGGACCGTCTCTTAACCCGGCAATACCTTTGCTCGAACCGGTTTCAATCCGGGCAGGATCCCGGAAAACTCACCTTTAGCAAGGTATTGGTTGAAGAGCCCGCCCTGATGATATCTACGGAAATTCTGGACCACAGCATCCCCTGCCTCGCCTATTGCATAAAGGAACGATTCCACGTAAATATTAAAAAAGAGGTGGTTTTAAATCTTGGGCTTGACATCGGGCCATGGCTGAATGACTTCAAGCAGGCGCTATACCGGCCGAATAGTCCGGATTCATTGTTTAGGATTACAACCGGCAATGAAACATCAGGCGGAAAAAGCTTCCGATTGAAAGCGCTCGCAGATCAAATCGCGGTCATAACGCCGGGCCAGAAAGTCGCCTATGTTGCCGATGTCGCTTATAGTGAATCCAATGTGGAAAAAATTATTGATTTCGCGAAAGATTCCGACCACCTATTTATTGAAGCCGCGTTTCTTGAGGCACATAGAGATATAGCGGAGAAAAAACATCATCTTACCGCACGGCAGGCCGGCATCATTGCCGGCAAGGCCGGCGCCAAGCAGTTTACGATCTTTCATTTCTCGCCGCGTTACATCGGTATGGAAGCGCTGTTGTATCAAGAAGCCCGAGAAGGCTACGAGAGAGAATCGTCTCCTTAAAGGATTTGCTTTAATTTTAGGGTGCGAAGCTTGAGTATATTCTCTGTGGTTAATCTAACATTTCCAACAATTTATATGCCGTAATCATGGCCACGTCCTTGGAAAACCGTTTTACAGGGTCCATTCGCATCAGCACCGCCAACGTTTTCTCGTTCTGTTCGATTAGAAAATCCGGCGTAATTCCCTTACCTTGCCAGGTTCTCCCTTTTGGAGAATACATCGCACCGGTGATGAATTTTACACGAAAATGGTTGCTCAGCGTAAACGTATTTTCAAAAACGCCCTTCCCAAACGTCTTCGTCCCGATAATAAAGGCTTTCTGATGATCCTGAAGGGAGCTTGCCAATACTTCCGCAGATGAAGCCGTCTTATGGTTTACCAAAACAGCAATTTTGAACTCATACGGCGCCTTATTGACGGATACGTAATTTTGAAGATTTGTTTCACGCGTTAAGGTTCTTAACATTACCCCTTTCACCGGAACGAAAAGCTCCGCCATTCGCAAAGCTTCCATCAGCAACCCGCCGGGGTTATTGCGAAGATCGATAATCAATTCCGAAAAACCGTCATTTTTTAAGCTTTCGATCTCGGCTTTTAATTCTTTCGCCATATCTGCCGCAAACTGTTTAATTTCCACCAAAGCCACCGCATCGTTTAATCGGGTTACAATTAAATTTTGAGTGGTAAATTTCTGATACCGAAGCGTTACTTCAAACACTTTGATATCCCGGTTAACCGTCAGTTTAACCGGTGTTTCCGCTTCTCCGTTTAGCATTTCGTTTACTTCTGCTAACGATTTTCCTTTCAGCGGTTTTGAATCAATTCTTAAAATCCGGTCATACGGTTTTAGAATCGACTCTGCCGGTGAATCCGGCAATACCTCCGTCACCGTCAGGCTCCCCTCTTTGGGATTGAATGTGCTTTTGATACCGATGGATATCTGCTCACCCTTTATGGAATTGAGAATCGTTTCATACGCTTCTGCCGTCCATATTTTGGAAAGCCCGGGTATTTCCGGCGGCGATATATACCGCATCATCCCCTTGATCGCTCCCCAGTAAAGGGCGTCCTCGGTAATGTCCTCGCTGTAATATTGATCCAGGATCAGTTGTTTGACTTCTTCAAATGTTTCTTTTGACTGCAAAAATTCGTGCTCCAGTCGAACCGGGAACAAAGACTTGAATTTCGACGGGTCCACGGCCAAACACCATGATGCCTGGCTGATAATCATCATACAAACCAGGATGCCCGTAAACCGGCTCATAATCGTTTTTACACTGGATCGGAAAATGCGTTGCACATGATAATTCACTTTAATGACCTCCTATATTGGTCTGCCCATAACAGGTTTATAACGATACCCAATGTCCCTTTTAATTACAATACTCAAGTTTCATACCCCCCTGATCAGGAAGCTCGACTCAAGTTAAGTACTCAACTTTCCGGATTCATGGCTTTGTGAAATTAAATTGACACTTATGGATCGTTTTGTTAGATATTTTAACTTACGGGAAGACTTGTAAAATGGCGATTCCTCAACGAACCTCCTGCTTTGTCCTAAATTATACGAAAGGAAAAAAGATGAAACCATCCTGTTTAAAAAACCCATTTTATTCTTGGCGTATCATTGTTTTTTCACTAATCTTTGGATTCTCCATTGTGGCAATTACGCCGGCGACAGCGGGTGAGATTGATTTTGAAAAACTCTTTGAATACTGGCAGCAACCCCGAATCGCGGACCGAAGCTTTTCAGACCAAATCACCTGGGATATGCTACAAAAGGCCGCGCCTGACGAGTGCTATTTCGGCCTGGGAAACGGCTATAACCATTATGACGGCAACGGCATTGATCCGGACGCATGCATGGCAGAAGAAGATCCGGCAAATCCGGGAAACTATGGCATTCCGAAAGTCAATCAGGGATACGCATGGAGCATGACCAAAACCGGGTCAACCATCTGGATAGGGACCGCTGCCAATCCCCACTGTCTGGTCATTGGTGGGATGACCCTGCAGTCCTTGGGCGTCACGTTTCCCCATGAAACGTCCTCGTGGGTGTGTGAGTATGAACAGAGCAACATTTTTGATCCGGGCCGGCCTGTCGGGGACTGGCGCCCGCCGAGAATCTATGCATATGACACGGAAACGCAAGCGTTTGAAGAAAAAAAGCCGGATAATGTTCCGGATCTACGAATGCTCCGGTTGACCACTGGATTGAGATCCGCCGGGAGCCTGGATGACGTGGTGTTTTTTGCCGGGCCATCCCTCGGAGAAAACGCCACCAATATCTTCGCTTTCAATGCCGACGGGACCTATATCGGTGCGATAAAAATGACGGACTACGAAAACATCCGCAAATGGCTGGTAGCAGACGGCGTTCTTTACACCGTTTCCTGGGACAGCGAGGGATCCGGGAGCACGGTATTAAAATGGATAGGAAATGCAAGTAATCCGTTCCAGTTTGAGGTTGTGGGGAATTTAAATTCCCAGGGCCGGGAGCTGGCCTTTCATGACAACAGAATTTTTATTTCCACCCGGCCGAAAGCGATTTCCGTTCAGTCGGATGAATTTGCCAGTCTTTACATGAGTCCTCCGGTTCCCGACGGCGGGCTGCCCGCAAACCCGGCTTTGGAATGGACAAAGGTATGGGAAATTACCGATTACGAACCCGACGTCACAACGGCGTCGGCAACCGCCGGGGGTGCCCTGGAATCCTTTGACGGTTATCTTTACTGGGGAACATTGATGGCGCCGTTCACCTCCACCATATCGGCCTTCCAACGACATTTTGATGAGAATGACGGTTTCACACTTGATGCCGATGACGACGGTCTGGGGGAAGAAGAAATTTTTTCGGCGATTTTGGGAACTTACCGCGCCATCAGCGTGTTCAGGGGTAAAGACTTTGATGTCCCCGCACCGGTTATTGAACTGCTCTATGGCCAGCAATACTTTCCCGTATATGATCCTGATTTAAAAGCATATACGTTTGATACGACCGAACTCCATGAAAACAATATGGCGAATCCCGTTCCAAAGTGGGGAATGTCCGGATTCGGCAACTTTTTCAACGTATACACCTGGACCATGTCCACTTCCTATGACGGTCTTTATATCGGTACATTCGATTGGAGTTATCTGCTCGGCACGGTGATCGATGACCTGGCCTTCATAATCAATAACCGTATCAATACGAAAAATGAGGCCCCCGAAGATCAGATTCTTCGTGCAACCCGGGCGTTTGAGGACTTTCTGGAATTGCTGAACTACAGTTACGGGGCTGATCTGCTTCGGGTTCCCGACTCCGACACCCCGGGCATTCTCGAAAGTATCGACGGATTAGGCAATTATACAAACTACGGCATTCGAACCATGGTTTCCTCATGCGAAGCCCTGTATGCCGGAACGGCCAACCCCATGAACCTGTTGACGGATACTACCGACGACCTTCCTGAAGGCGGATGGGAACTTGTCCGCATCGAACCGTCAAACAACGACATAGATGAAGACACCATCGCCAACGGATGCGACAACTGCCCCGAGAGAGCCAACACGGGCCAGGAAGATGAAGATGAAGACGGTACGGGCAATGTCTGCGACACCTGCACCGATACCGATTCAGACGGATTCGGAGATCCCGGCTTCCCGGCAAACACCTGCGAAACGGATAACTGCCCGGATGCGGCCAATCCCGACCAGGCTGACACTGATAGCGACGGCATAGGAAATTTATGCGACGCATGTCCCAACGACCCTGATA
>JAUXEW010000268.1 GCA_030620375.1 Desulfobacteraceae bacterium
ATAAAACTGAAACTTTGAGGCACTGGCGTGCCCCCTTTTTTCCCGCTATGCGGGTGGTAGTTTACTGAGAACTTACATAGAGATCGGTCACATTATTGAAATTAGTGGCGGAGAGAGTGGGATTCGAACCCACGGTGCAGTTTTATCCGCACACTCGCTTAGCAGGCGAGCGCCTTCAGCCAACTCGGCCATCTCTCCTTATTTTTACGGGTATGGCGGAGGGAGTAGGATTCGAACCCACGGAGCTTTGACACTCAACGGTTTTCAAGACCGCCGCCTTCAACCACTCGGCCATCCCTCCTCTTTTGATGGACACTGACTATCATTTTATGGTGTGTTGGTCAATATTTTATTGGTATCAACATGATCCTGCAAACACAGCTTACCCTTTAACCATTTGTTTTATAACGGTTTAAATGCATTATGATATGGAATGCGGGTCTCTGAAAAGGGTGTATAACAGTTCCAACTGGTCAGGGGTGTGGCTCGGTTTTTTATCAATGATCACTTTCCAACTGGAATGGGCTTCCAATGCCTGGAGAACCTGGGTAATTTTAGTGAGAATGTCGGCCGGATGAGACCCTTTTAATGAAAATGTTTCAAATTCATGGAATGTGGCCGGGTCACTTTGATGGGTTCCCGGTCCCAGTCCAACCAATCGGGATCCTTCACCAATATCGAGCAATGCACGATTAAGTGCGGCCGACAACTTTGGGGCAATGGGAGATAATTCCCGGTGTATCATTATTGCGGTTTCGTTTGGTGTCATGATTGCAGTAATACCTCTCACATTAATTCCAGTCAACAGCGAAAATATGGTAAAAATTGGTAAAATTGTCTTGACAACTTAACCAATTTGAGTATAATACGCAATCATTAAATTGGAAACCCCATATCGGAAAGGATTGCTCATGCTGAATGGAGAGTCCCCCATTCCATTGTATCATCAGTTGGCGGATATCCTTCTTTCTAAAATTCGTAACGGAGAATATCTCCCGGGCACAAAGATACCGTCGGAACACAGTCTATCCAAGGACTACGGCATCGGTCGCCCTACCGCCCGCCAGGCCACCGACCTTTTGGTCAGAAAAGGGGTGCTGATTCGAAAGCGAGGATCAGGTACGTTTGTCCGGGCAAAACAACGCGAAGTTGATTTACTGACACTGGCCGGCACTATTTCATCATTTCACAAAAAAGGGATATCCATTTCGACCCGTATCATTAATCAGACCCGGTTGATAAGCGTAGGGAATGATACTGAAAATCCGTTTTTTGGCAGCAACGCCTATTTTCTTTCCCGCGTTAGTTATGTTGAAGCGGCACCGATACTGCTTGAAGACATTTATCTCCATCCAACGGTCTTTACCCATATAGACCGGATTGATTTTACGGACCGGTCTCTTTCACAAATCGTTGAGGAGCAGTATTATATGCGGCCCACCGGTGGCAAGCAGAATTTTAAAATCGGGTGTTTAATTGAAAAAAAAGCACGGGTTTTGGCCGTGTCTGCTGATACGCCGGTATTGATCGTGAATCGGTTTATCCATTTTTCTAAAGTGAAAAATGCCATATATTCGGATCTTTTTTGTCGAACCGACCGGTTCGTTTTTTCCCAGACACTAGGAGGTTTTGAAAATGAATAATCGGGGGTATTATGATCGATTCGGTGGTGCGTTTATTCCTGAAATTCTGGTCGCCACTTTCGATGAACTTGTAACATCATTTACGGAAGCCAAAAATGATCCGGGCTTCTGGCAATCGTATCAAGATATCCTGGCATCTTATTCCTGCCGGCCCACACCGCTGACCTATGCTGAAAATTTAACCCGGTACTGTGGCGGCGCCCGGGTTTATATTAAGCGAGAAGACTTAAATCATACCGGCGCCCACAAGGTCAACAATGTCATGGGACAAGGCCTGCTGGTGAAGCGGATGGGAAAAACCAGGGTAATTGCTGAAACCGGGGCCGGTCAGCATGGTGTGGCAACAGCGACCATGGCGGCTAAGTTCGGGTTTACTTGCACCATTTACATGGGAGAGGTGGATGTCCAGCGCCAGCGGCCCAATGTTTTTTGGATGGAAAGGCTGGGAGCGGAGGTCATACCCGTTCGGGACGGCACCCGGATTTTAAAGGATGCCATTAATGAAGCGTTTCGGGACTGGGTGCGGAATATGGATACCACGCATTATGTGCTGGGAACCGCATGCGGGCCCCATCCCTTTCCGGAGATGGTATCCTATTTTCAATCCATCATCGGGAAAGAGGCGAGGGATCAGATTTTGAAAATTGAGGGCAAATTACCGCGTCGTGTTTATGCTTGTGTAGGTGGCGGATCTAACGCCCTGGGGATATTCAGCGGGTTTATGGATGATGCGGTTGAGCTTGTCGGCGTGGAGGCCGGTGGGAAAGGACTCGAAACCGGGCGGCATGCGTCACGGCTCTGTTCAACAGATGGAAGTGTCGGTGTGGCCCAGGGGTACAAGACCTATTTCCTTCAAGATGACGACGGGCAGATGAAGGAGACCCATAGTGTTGCCGCGGGGTTGGATTATGTGGGTGTATCACCGATTTTGGCGCATTTAAAGGAAACCGGCCGTGTTCGGTTTGAATCGGCAACCGACCGGGAGGTGATTGACGCCCTGTCGCTTACCATTCAAAAGGAAGGATTGATCCCGGCATTGGAATCGGCCCATGCTTTTGTCCAGGCATTAAAAGAAGCGCCCGCACTTTCACCGACCGACGCGATTATAATCAATCAGTCCGGAAGGGGAGACAAGGACATTTTTACGGTGGCCGATGCATTCAAGGATCCCAAATGGCAGGAATTCATAAAGAAAAAAGCGGAGGAATATCATGCTTGAATCCTACATCAAAACCCGTCGAAAAGAAAAACGTATCCTGTTAATGACCCATATCGTGCTGGGGTACCCCACATTCGAGGATTCTGCCGCCCTCATTGATACGATGGTCAACGCCGGTGTTGATCTCATGGAACTTCAGATTCCTTTTTCCGAACCCATCGCGGATGGTCCGGTGATTCTTCATGCCAATCAAAAATCTCTGGCAACCGGCACCCGTATAAAGGAATGTATGTCGTTTGCCAGGACGATTGCGCGATCGTTTGATATTCCGTTTTTGTTTATGAGTTATTACAATATTTTGTTCACATACGGCCTGGATCAATTTGCCGCGAAAATGGCCGATTACGGGTTAAAGGGCGCCATTGTCCCGGACCTTCCGCCGGAAGAGGGAAAGGATTATTTAATCGCCATGAATAAATACCGACTTGCCCCGATTTACATTTTTTCTCCCACGACACCGGAAAATCGAATGACATACCTTCATTCTGTTGCCAAGGGTTTTATCTATTGCGTAGCCCGTAAAGGCGTAACCGGTGAAGAGACGACATTTTCAAATGAATTAAGAGACTACTTAGAAAGGTGCCGGCGGGCCACCGACCTTCCGTTAGCGGTCGGCTTTGGCGTAAAAAATAAGGCAGATATTGATTTTTTGATTGATAAGGCAGATATCGCCGTCATCGGATCTGAAACGATTCGAATACTTGACGAAGAAGGCGTTGACGCAGTGGGTGATTTTATCAAAGGATTGAGATAGTCTTTCACTTTTCATTTGTTTTAAAAAAACCCGGTGCTTCGCACCGGGATAAAACTGAAACTTTGAGGCATTGGCGTGCCCCCCTTTTTTCCCGCAAAGCGGGAAAAGAAAGCCACCCGCTATG
>JAUXEW010000171.1 GCA_030620375.1 Desulfobacteraceae bacterium
CCACATCGATCATAATATCTCGTTTTTCATGAGACGCGGTAATATCGTAAAATACAATCTCATCGGCGCCCGATTCATAATAAAACCTTGCCATTTCAACCGGATCACCGATATCGATATTATCTTTAAATTTAATGCCTTTGGTTGTTCTGCCTTCATGAACGTCAAGACAGGGAATGATTCGCTTGCTTAACATGGCTCCCACTCACAAAAACGCCTCAGCAAATTTAATCCTGGTTCTCCGCTTTTTTCCGGATGAAACTGCGTGGCTACTAGATTTTTCACACCAATAACCGACGGAAATGAAATCCCGTAACGGGTTACCCCTAACACATAGTCTGTATCAACGGGGGCCGGATAAAATCCGTGGACAAAATAGAATTCATCATCTCCGGTGATAGCGGAAAGCACAGGATGCGCACTGATGTCTCGGATACTGTTCCATCCCATATGCGGAATTTTTATCCGGCTTCCGTCATCATCGGTTTTTATATTATCGGGGAAGCCCCGCACTTCTCCCTGAATCAAACCAAGACATTCGGTATCGTTCTCCTCGCTGTGTTCCATAAAAATCTGGGTGCCAAGGCATATGCCGAGAATGGGCTTTCCCCGGTAAAATGCATCCTTTATTGCGCCATCGAGCCCTCGTTTTTTAAGACTAACCATAGCGGACCCGGCAGCCCCCACACCGGGGAATATGATTCGCTGAACACCATCAATCACTTTTAAATCGTTTGTGACGCGGCACCGGCACCCAATGTATTTTATCGCCCGCTCAACACTCGTTAAGTTTCCGGCTTCGTAATCAATTATTGCAATCATCTTTTTTCTTTTGATTTACTACTTAACTCGAAATAAGGTAACTAGTGCCTATCCAATTTCCTTTTTCGATAATTCCCACAATCGTTCCAACGCATCCCTGGATACCGAATTAAGGCTTTCTCCATTTTCGAACAGTATTTTCTCCATATATCGAAACCGTTTTTCAAATTTTCTGGTTGCGCTCGATAAAGCCGTTTCCGGATGAATTTTAGAAAACCGGGCAACATTGACCAGCGTGAAAAGAACATCGCCGAACTCGAGGGCCAGTCGTTCTTTCTTTTTTTCCGGATCTTGACTCTCACCCAGTTCGAATTTGAATTCCGACCATTCCTCTTCAACTTTTAAGATGACACCCGAAATATCATCCCAGTCAAACCCCTGACCGGCCGCCCGATCTGAAATTCTATAGGCCCTCATCAATGCCGGAAGTTTGCGGGGAACTGAATCCAAAAACGATTTACCAGGATGGTCTCTATTTTCTTTATTCTTAATTTCACGCCAGCGTTGCCTGACCTGATCGGGGCTATCGACTTTTTCATTGCCGAAAACATGGGGATGGCGTTGAATCATTTTCTTTCTATTTTTTTCGGCAACCATTTCAACATCAAAATGCCCCATCTCTTCATACAATCGGGCTATAAATAACGCCTGAAACAGCACATCACCCAATTCTTCACAAATGGCCCCGACATTCCCGGATTCAATAGCATCCACCAGTTCATAAATCTCTTCCACGAGATACACAACCATGCTCTGCGGCGTTTGCTCTCTGTCCCACGGGCAGCCGTTTTCACCTCTTAAGGTTTCAATCAGCCGAATTAAGGCTTTGATATTTGAGGATTTTTTATTATTTTCGGAATGTCCCAAGCTTTCCTTAATTCTCGAATTTTGGTAAAAAATTCCTGTTTCATTTCTTTCGGAACCACTTTGACCATACTTTCAGAAATCATCATCACATAGGGCGAAAGGAGAGAATTCTTGATGATCGGCGCCCCTTTTGGCAGGAAGGTCGTTAACATCAGCACCACTACCGAGACGATCAGGACCCCTTTAATCAATCCGAATCCGGCCCCTAAGATCCGATCAAACCAGCCCAAAGAAGCAATGCTGAGCAAATATTTGATGATCACTCCCAGGACACCAACCAGAATCAACACCAAACAAAATAGAATTAAAAAACTTAATATATTACGATATCCCGGATTCGAAATCCATCTGGACAATACCCCCCCGACTACCGGATAATACGTATATGCCGCATAAAATCCGGCCAAAACGCCAACGATGGAGGACAATTCTTTGATGAGCCCCCGAAAAATTCCCCGGATCAGACAGAAGCATAAAACAATGATAATAATTATGTCCAAAGGATTCATATTACCCTCTTTAATATACCTTAACTATTACGGTTTTTACTTTTTTACCTTTAGCCCGATACATCTTAAGAAAACTAATTAAGGTAACAAAGCCAAAACAACTTAGTCAAGCTGTTTTTAGATAGTGATTAGTGTAATTAAATTGTTGTTTGCAATCCCTTTTCAGGTTGTGATATACACAAATTCGTTTTTAGTGAGTGTTTGACCCGTTGTCTTTTTTATTATGGATCATTAATGGTGGGCCATAGAATTTATACTACACCTTAATCAATATGGAAGAAGTTTCAGAAAATAAAAGATCCAAGTTAAGCTTTTCGGACATTGACCTGGCACAACAACTTTTCGGGGAAAATAATCACCACTTGCAAATCATTGCGAAAGCAGCTGACGTCAACATTCATGCAAGAGGGAACACCCTCTCCATTGAAGGTGACCGCGACGGAACCAGTCTGGCAGGAAACGTTTTAAATCAACTATACGGTCTGTTGAAGGAAAAGTACCCCATTTACCAGGCAGATGTCGATCATGCGGTGAGAATTCTTAGCCAGAATAATCATGCAAACCTTAAAGCAATCTTTTTAGATACGGTTTATATCACATCTAAAAAACGGCTGATTACCCCTAAAAGCAGTTCTCAAAAAGAATATATCGATGCCATTCGAAACTATGACATGGTTTTTGGAATCGGTCCTGCAGGTACCGGCAAGACCTATCTGGCCATGGCCATGGCTGTTGAGGCACTCTCAAGAGGTAAAGCCAGCCGGATCATTCTCGTCCGGCCGGCTGTAGAAGCAGGAGAAGCACTGGGCTTTCTTCCCGGCAACTTAGCGGAAAAGGTAGATCCTTATCTAAGACCCCTATACGACGCTCTTCATGATATGATGCGGTTTGAAAAAATATCCAACCTCATGCAACAGGGAGTTATAGAGGTGGCGCCGCTTGCTTTTATGCGAGGCAGAACCTTAAATGATGCCTTTATCATTTTAGATGAAGCACAAAACACCACATCCGAGCAGATGAAAATGTTTTTGACTCGAATCGGTTTCAGTTCAAAAGCGGTGATAACCGGCGATATCACCCAAACAGACCTCCCAGCAGGAACCATTTCGGGACTTATTGAATCAAAGAATATTTTACAGGAAATAGCAGGAATCAAGTTTGTCTTTTTTTCAAAAATAGACGTTGTCAGACATAAATTGGTTCAGGAAATCATAAACGCCTATGAAGGATTAGAGGCTAAAAAGGAAAAAGTACGGCCATAAAATATAATTCCACAGCCCGTCGCTTTTCCCGGAATGCTTATCTCAATGGCTATCAGCCACTGAATTAAGCTGCAGCCGTTGCGGAATTTTTTTTTAAAACCGGATTTAGGGACTTAAAACCGTAAAAAAATAATGAAGATCGAAACAAACAAAAACGCCATCAGGCAGATTTTGATATCCAGCAATTATGTCCGCTTCGGTCTACTACTCGGAATTACCATCATATTTACCATCATCCTTTATCCGGACTTGATCGTTAATGAACATTCCTATTCATTAGGGGATGTGGCAGACAAAAATATCAAAGCGCCGTCGGAATTTTTTATTGAGGATGAAGAAGCAACGGAAGCAAACCGAAGAGCAGCGGTTGAAAATATTTTAACCGTCTATGATTACAATTCAGTCTTAACGTTAAATTTGATCAAAAATGTGAATCAAGTGTTTAGCTACCTTCGGAGAGTTTTGGAAGTAGATCCGTTGAACCCGGACCAACCTGAACACCATACTCTGAATTCCCTCTCAATAGGCAATAAACCTGTGAAATATTCCGTTCACGACCTCATTTGGCAGAACAAAACGGCATTTGAAGAAATGATTGGAATTACGGTCAGCGATGGGGCCTATAAGATTCTTGAAAATGAAAATTTTTCAGAAAATATTAATCTGTTAATTGTTAAAATTTTATCGGAAATTTTAAATAACGGCGTTGTGGCAAACAAAGAAATATTATTAAAAGAACGCGAAAAAGGAATTGTTTTACGAGATGTCAACACTCAGACTGAAAAGGTAGTTACTAGCTTAAAATCGTTTTACAGTCTTGACCAGGCTAAAACGATGGTAAGGATTATCGGCCAGCCCCTTCTCGAAGATATAAACTATACACCGCGAGGTTTAATCGTTGACTTCGTTCAACGTCTTATACAACCCAATATAACATTAAATATAAATGAGACGGAAAAAAGAAAAAACAGTGCTTCAGAGGAAACCAAACCGATTCTTTACAAGATTAAAACAGGGGAAATGCTGTTACGCGAAGGGGAAAGGGTTACAGAAGTCCAATTATTAAAATTGCAGGCACTCATGGAAACACAAAGCAAAGGGAATATTTTAAAAACCAGGGCCGGTGGTGCCATGATCATAATGAGTTTATTGGTGATTACTTACATAATTTACATCAACCTTCAAAATCAATCCCCGCTTAAACACAACAAAAACCTGCTATTTATTTCCTGTTTGCTGATAACATTTTTTATTTTGGCCAAAATATCTGCAACGTTTATGGAAATGCTGATCCACAACACTACTTTTCCAGTCCCGGCATCAGCGATTTTATTCGGAATCCCACTAGCCGCCGGTGCAATGACAGTATGCCTGTTTATGGGACTTGAACTGGCCATTCCGTTTGTTCTAGTCCTTTCATTATCAATCGGCGTATTATTTCAAAACCGGTTTGATGGTTTTTTGTACCACCTGTTAAGCAGCACCATGGCCGCCTTTTGGGTTCAGGAATGCAGAGAACGAAAAGTTTTTATCAAAGCCGGCGTTAAGCTGGGATTCCTAAATATGCTCCTCGCAACGGTCATCTGCGTCTATATGACTGATTTTTCGGGATTTAAACTGTTGTGGAGCTGGGCATTTGCATTCCTTGGCGGTATCGGTTCCGCAATTATTGCATCGGGCTTAGCACCTCTCATTGAAGTTTCCTTTGGATATACAACCGATATCACACTACTCGAACTCGCTAACCTGGATCGACCCATTCTAAGAAAACTAATGATGAACGCACCGGGAACCTATCACCACTCCGTTGTTGTAGGATCAATGGCGGAAGCCGCTGCATCGGCTATTGGCGCCAACCCTCTCCTGTCAAAAGTGTACGGCTATTACCATGATATCGGAAAGGTTAATAAGCCATTGTACTTTATCGAAAATCAAGTAAACGGTCAAAACAAGCACAATAAACTGGCACCATCCATGTCCAGTCTGATTCTGATATCGCATGTAAAAGAGGGCGTTGATATTGCTAAAAAAAACAAGCTGGGTCAAATCATCATTGACATGATTCACCAGCACCACGGGACCAGTCTGATCAGTTATTTTTATGAAAAAGCAAAACAGCTCAAAGGAAAAGATGCGGTTAAAATTGATGACTTTAGATATCCAGGGCCAAAACCCCAAACCATTGAAGCCGGACTCGTCATGCTGGCAGATGTGGTAGAGGCATCTGCCAGAACGCTTGAAGATCCCACACCATCAAGACTTCAAGGACATGTACAAAATCAAATCAACAAGGTGTTTGCAGACGGCCAATTGGATAACTGTGAGATGACGTTAAAAGATCTGCATAATATCGCCAAGAGTTTTATAAAAATTCTAAGCGGAATATACCACCACCGGATTGACTATCCGGAAAAGTTATTAGCGAATAATGGAAAGGTGAATAATGGGAGTGTTGATCGACAACAGGCAAAACAAGTACAAGATTCCATTGAAGAAAGTTCGGCTGAAAACCCAAATCATCTTAAACGCCTTGGATTGTCCTGACGGAGAGCTTTCCATTGTAATCGTTGATGACTCTCAAATCGAAGTACTCAACAGTCAATACCGCCATCGAAACGAACCGACAAATGTTATCGCATTCCCCATGCGTGAGGGCCGATTTACAGATATTACCCCATTTCTACTGGGTGACGTCGTTGTCTCAGTTGAATCGGCAGATAAGGAAGCCGAAGCATCCGGAATTGATTTTATAACCCGATTTGAACAACTGCTCGTACACGGGATCCTCCATCTGTTCGGGTATGATCATGAGAACGACGAACCGGAATCCTTACGGATGGAAACCAAAAGCATAGA
>JAUXEW010000183.1 GCA_030620375.1 Desulfobacteraceae bacterium
ATTGTTCATAGGTCGATTCGCGCAAACCAGGGCCGAGAATACGATGCACCTCGATCGCACATCCAATAACTCGTTTAGATAATTCATCAAATTCCATTCTTCGTGTCCTTCGTGCGCTTCGTGGTGATATACAATTCAGTATCCTCCGCAATAATTCGAGACCGCTTTATTGTGATGAACCTCATTTTTACATTTATGTCTTGCTGCGGGGAGGCTTCAATAAGTAATTGTTTACTTTCGACTTGCCTGGTTTATCGACTTTAAAAGATGGGGGAAAATTTTGTGATTGGATTTTGGAAAGGGAAACCGATCCATTTCGGAAATTTTTATCCATTTAAAATCCTCAGGACCGCTTAAATGAATTCTGCCGGACACAAAACAGCATATAAAAACATCCATAACGATTTTAAAATGGGTATAGGCATGTTTGATCCGCTTTACAAATGAATCGATTCCAACTTCTAAATTGACTTCTTCTTTGATTTCTCTGATGCAGGCAGCCTCCGGAGTTTCGTATGGTTTGACTTCTCCTCCGGGGAATTCCCATAATCCGCCCAGTAAACCGTCAATCTTTCGCCTCGTAATTAAAATCTTATCGTTTTTAAGTACTATCCCCACGGCAATATGATGTTGTGGTATGGGCTTAGATTTGATTCGTTTGGGATATTCCTCAACCGAGCCCGCCTGGGATGCCATACAAAATCTTTGAAGTGGACAGGTATCGCAATTCGGGTTTTTAGGCTTGCATATCAATGCCCCCAGTTCCATAACCGCCTGGTTAAAATTTCCCGGATTTTTCATATCCAATAACTTTCCGGCGATAGTTTTAAAGATCGGATATGAAGCCGGCTTATTTGTCGGTTGGCTGATCAAGCACAGACGGGCCAGTACCCGTTTTACATTTCCGTCTACCACCGGGTGGGGACATCCAAAAGCGAAGCTCAAGACCGCTGCGGCGATGTAATCCCCTACGCCCGGCAATTTTCTAAAATCGGCGTATTTTTCAGGAATTATGCCATTGTGATCATTTAAGACGATCATTGCCGCTCGATGAAGATTCCGGGCACGCGCATAATATCCCAAACCCTCCCACCGCTTAAGGACCAGCTGGATGTCGGTGTTCGCCAGGGATTGAATATCCGGGAAGGAGGCTAAAAATTTTTTATAATAGGGGATGACGGTTTTAACCTGGGTCTGCTGGAGCATCACTTCAGATACCCATATATGGTAAGGATTGGTGGTTTCTCGCCATGGTAACTTTCTGTGATGTTTTAAATACCATGACATCAGGAGTTTTTGAATCGTTGTTATGTCTTCGGTTTTCAAAATGATACATTCCGCCCATTTAGCCGTTCATTTTCCAATTGACTTACCTTCGCAGTTGATATTTCCTTACGGCCCGTCCGTGGTCCTTTGTATTTGTAGAGAAATGGTGGGTGGTGTCTTTTTTAGAGACAAAAAAGATAAACTCCGTATCCGCCGGGTATAGAGCAGCTTCAATGGCCTTAATTCCCGGACTGGCAATTGGTCCCGGTGGAAGGCCAAAAACTTTATAGGTATTATAAGGGGTAAATGTGTTTAAGTGTTTACGTGTGATATTGCCGTTAAAGTCTTCTATGCCGTAAATTACGGTCGGATCACTTTCAAGACGCATTCGCTTTTTTAGCCGGTTGTGAAAGACCGAAGAAATCAGGGGGCGCTCGAAGGGAGCGCCGGTTTCCTTTTCAATGATAGAGGCAAGGGTTATCACCTGATGTATGGAAAAATCCAGCTCTTTGGCCCGCTTTTCCCATTCCGTTTTAAAAACGGCTTTGAAACGATCGGCCATGGTAGCCGCGATTTTATTTAAGGTTGTGTCTTTTGAAAAATAATATGTATCCGGAAAAAGATACCCTTCGGCGGTTTTTGCATCAAATCCTAATTTTCCAATAAATTCAGGATCTTTGGTAAGGTATAAAAATTCCGTTTGACTACCCCATCCGTTTTCTTCAATAGTTGCTGCGATCTGAGCCAGGGTATATCCCTCGGGGATGGTAAGCCGGTGGAGCCTGACTTTTCCGCTGACCAGCTTTTCAAGAATTTTTATCGGAGACGTGTTGGTGGAAAGAAGGTATTCACCGGCCTGGATCCGTTTGTCATAACCCTTTATCCTGGCGAGTAGTTTGAATTTAAAAGGGCTTTTAATCATGCCGGCCTGGAAGAGCTGTTGCAATGTTGCCTCAAAGCACTGACCGGATGGTATGGTTATTTTTTTTTCCAAGGACTGCAGATCAATTGAGCTGTCCGCGTACAGCACAAGATCCATGAAAATGGATAGGCCCGCACAGAAAGAAATGAATAAAAAAGCGCAGCAAAAGGCTAAAAATTTTCTCAATCTTATCTTTACCCCTGTATTATATTTTTAATTGAAGAAGAGGGTCCAAGGATTCAAGGGGTCAAGGATTCAAGGGTGCGACGTTAGACCGTATCTTTCTTCCTTTGGGAACTTTGCTGTTATGCCATATGTCTCTAAACAGAGTTCATATGACGTTTGCCAGACTTTCAAATCTTTGTAATGCTTTAGCATTCCACTCGAATCCGTGACCCTTTGTACCCTTTGGGATCACACCTGCTTAATTGGAGATAACCCATTTATGTTGCCTTAATTAACACCACCTAATCGGGAGATGATCCTCCTGTATTAATATGACAAAACCTGCTTATTTGTCAAAGGGGGATGCACATCAGGCACAATTAAACGCGTTCCCCGGTTCTTTATCCCCCTCCTCCCACAAGGGGCATAGGCATTTTAAAAAAATGATTGACAGCAATTTCGGGATGAACTAATTGGAGAGTGAAAGCTCACTCTCTTATTTATAGTGGAATTTTTATGCTGAATACATTTGAAAAATTACCCGCTAAAAAACAATACGATATACTCAACGCCGCGGCCAAGGTCTTTGCGAAAAAAGGATACTATCAGGCCAATGTCGCCGAGATTTGCAAGGCAGCCGGCATTTCTAATGGTGCGCTTTATAAGTATTTTAAAAATAAAGAAGATCTGTTTCAATCCGTCTTGTCTTCACATATTGACCGGCTGGCGGACGTATTAAATATCCGGAATACGGCGGGAGTGCCGTTTTTCACCCTCATGGAGGATCTGTTGAATGGAATGGTGCTGTTTACAGAAACAGAGCTGGATTACTGGACCATATATCACGATCTTGGCTCGGCGTCCATGGACCATTTAACCGCCACCTTATCAACCAGGATCGAAAGGGTCGCCCATGATTTCTGGGTGGAAATGCTGAAGAAGGGAAAACTGGAAGGTGATATCAGGGCGGATATTGATACGGACGTGGCGGCTTATGCAGTGGACAACCATATCATGATATTTATTTTTTCTTTCATCTCGAGACACTACCAGCAACGGTTTCAGGTTTATTTTGGGGGCTCTGGAAAAGAACTTAGCGGAGCGGAAAAAGTTGAGTATATGATGCGTTCTATAAAACAACTGCTCGGATAAAAAGGTAAAACCGGAGAATAGTTTAGAACCACAAAAAATTAAAACCCGGTTCTCCGGGCCGGGGTTCTTTATTCATCGGAGGATATTAATCGTGTCAGTAGAGCTGAAAATGCCCAGATGGGGCATGGCAATGAAAGAAGGAACGCTTTCCAAATGGCATAAGAGTGAAGGCGATCATGTAGCAGAGGGAGAGCTGTTGTTTGAGGTGGAGACAGAAAAGATCACCAATACGGTGGAATCCATTGCAAGCGGAGTTCTGTTTCAGATTGTTGTTCATGAAGGAGAGACGGTATCGGTTGGTACGGTGGTCGGTATTATTGCTGCAGAGGGGGAAACCCCCGAGCGCATCAAGGGTATAAAAATCAGCCCCATTGACGATGCTGAGACGGCTGCTGAAAGAGAGGCTGTTACCGGTCAAGCCGGCGCGGTTACCCAAAAAAGATACGTGTCTGCAAGCCCGATTGCAAAGCGTCTGGCAAAAGAGTTCGGCATTGATTTAACACAAGTAAAAGGTACGGGACACGACGGCCGGGTAACCGAGTCAGATGTAGAAGAATATCACAATAGAATCATCCGGAAGACCAAAATAACACCCGTGGCAAAGGAGATGGCAACGCAAGCCGGAATAGATATTTCCGCGATTACCGGAACCGGGACAAGAGGGAAGATTACCAAAGAAGATGTAATGCGGATTATCGAACAAGGGGTCGAGGCGGCAAGCCGTGAAGGTGAAGCGGAAATGGTTAAATCAATTCCCTATAAGGGCATACGGAAGACCATCGGCGATAATATGTATGCCAGCTTACAGCATACGGCGCAGTTAACGGCATTTACGGAAACGGATGTCACTGAAATGGTACGCTTGAGAGATCTGCTTCGGGAAGAATATAAAGATGACGAAGCATTCAGAGTTTCATACAATGATATCATCATGCTGGCTACAGCCCGTGCCTTAAAGCGTCACCCCATCATGAATTCAACCCTGGTCGGTGAGGAAATATTAATTCACGATACCGTTAACCTCGGTATTGCCGTGGCCTTGCCCGATGGACTCATTGTGCCTAAAATCCGGAATGCAGACAAGAAAAGTTTGCTCAAAATCGCCGTTGAGGCCAGAGAGCTGGCACGAAAAGCGCGTCAAGGAAACTTGAGTATTGACGAGGTTACGGACGGAACGTTTACGATATCAAATGTCAGCATGTTAGGAATGGACGGATTTACACCGGTTCTTAACCCGCCTGAAACCGGAATCCTGGGTGTGGGAAGAGTGATTGAAAAACCTTCGGTGTACAGGGGAGAAATTGCGATTCGATCGATGATGGTGCTCAGCTTAACATTTGACCACCGGGTTGTCGACGGTGAACCGGCCATGAGGTTTTTGCAGACGCTGGCACGGTATCTTGAGCAGCCATTACTGATAAAGGATTGGGCTTAAATTCTTTTACATTCCTTTAGGGTAAAAAAACGGTTTTAGAGACTGCGCAATGTCTTTTCATCAAAATTTGGAAATACTGGACTGGGGCAAGCGGGACTACGAAGAGGCCTTGTCCGGTCAAAGGATGATGGTCGAAGAAAGGATAGCCGGGGTCGCTGCGGACCGTCTCGTCCTGGTGGAGCACCCGCCGATGATAACCATTGGCCGCAGCGGAAGCTTGGCGGATCTGCGTACTTGCGAAGCCGTTTTTCGCCAAAAAGGAATTCCGGTGGTAAAAATTGAGCGGGGCGGTAAGGCAACATTCCATGGTCCGGGCCAGTTGGTTGCTTATCCGATTATCAAGGTTGAGCACAATGATCTTCATCACTATTTAAAGACATTGTTGGAAGTAACGGCCGATGTATTATTGAGCTATGGATTCAGGCCTTTATTTAAAAAAGGACAGCCTGGCATTTGGATAAATTCATCCAAGATTGCGAGTGTGGGCATCGCTGTCCGAAAATGGGTGACGTTCCATGGCGTCGCACTGAATGTAAATACGAATATCATGGGTTTTAATTGTATTATACCTTGTGGGCAACCGGATGAAACCATCACTTCCATGCATAGAGAAGCCGGAAAATATTTGGCAATGGCTGAAGTCAAAGACAGGTTTATAAATGCTTTTATCCGGCGTTTTAATTACGCAGATAGCCTTGATCACAGATTATCGTTTTATAAAATCAGACAAAGGGGGGTTAAGAAAAATGGAGCTGACGAATGAAAAACTGGTAGACATGTATAAGACCATGCTCAAAATCCGCATGTTTGAGGAAAAACTGGAAGAGCTGGTTACAACGGCTGTTATTTCAGGATTTGTTCATCTTTACATCGGTCAAGAAGCAGTAGCGGCCGGTGTATGCGCAGTGCTTAACGATACGGATTATATTGGCACCACTCACAGAGGCCACGGTCATATCATCGCCAAAGGAGGGG
>JAUXEW010000190.1 GCA_030620375.1 Desulfobacteraceae bacterium
AGACTATGCAAAAAATGGAAAATCAAGAATTTACGCTACTGGCTGTTCACGCACATCCGGATGATGAATCCATCGGCACGGGTGGAACTCTGGCAAAATATGCATCACAAGGCATAAGAACGGTTGTTGTCTATTGTACGAAGGGGGAGGAAGGGGATATTCAAAATCCTGATTTCATTCCTCCTTCACCGGGACTAACCATAAAAGAAATCCGAATGATCGAGCTTGAAAATGCATTAACCGTGCTTGACGTAGAATCATTCCACTTTTTAGGGTACTATGATTCCGGAATGGCCGGGAGTCCTGAGAATTCCAACCCAAAATCTTTTGCCCAGGCTGACATAAAAGAGGCTACGAGAAGGTTGGTGGATATCATAAGACTCGTTAGGCCCCAGGTAATTGTAACCTATAACGAAAAAGGGCTTTATGGCCACCCGGACCATATTATGGCAAACAAGGTGACATTGAGGTCGTTTCATACCTCTGGTGATCCGGAATATGCCGGTGAGAAGGATCTTGAGCCATGGCAGCCGGAGAAACTTTACTACACGGCGCTTTCCCTTGAACGATTGAGAAAAATGCATCAGATGGCCTTAGAACAGGGTGAGGAACCCGGCCTGGACCCCGAAGTTTTGGGAACGCCGGAAGAACAAATCACAACCACTATCGATGTTGAAGAGTTTCTGGCCAAAAAATTTGAAGCCCTTTTATGCCATAAAAGCCAAATCGGGCCCAGAAGCTTTTTTAAACGTATGCCGCAAGAACGGCTGAATGAGTTTTTCAGATACGAACATTATGTCTGTGTTCATGGGTGCGGCCCGAAACCCCAAAAGGAGAAAGACCTTTTTGAAGGGTTCTAGTTGGTGTCCATCAAGAAATGGGGAAGATTGGCAAATACAGGGTGCGAAACGTAAGAAGCATGAAACACGAATTACAATGAAAGGAAGCAAAGAAGTGAAAGTCATAAATATAACGAGTTTGATTATGTTTTTGATGGCCGGCGGGTTAACGATGTTGGCGTACATAAAGGACCCGAACCTGCCTTTGGAAGGTCTCAAGGATGGCGGTAGATTATTTTTGGATATTCTCCCGGCATTAATTCTCGCGTTTATAGCAGCGGGAATGATCGGCAAAGTTCTTCCCCGGGAATTAATGACCCGATGGCTGGGAGAAGGGTCCGGAATACGTGGGTTGTGCATCGCGACAGTTGCCGGTACCGCAACACCCGGCGGACCGTTTGTCCAATTTCCCATCGTTGCGGCGCTGTTGAAGAGCGGGGCTGGAATTGCACCCTTAATGGCTTATATCAGTGCCTGGTCCCTTTTAGGATTTAACCGGTTCCTTATTTACGAAGTGCCTCTTTTGGGCTGGAAACTTTCTCTAAGTCGTATGGCTGCAAGCCTGATTTTTCCAATTATTATCGGGCTGCTGACCCGGGTCATTTGGGTACGAATTCCGTGACGGGTTTTGAAAGACGGGGTTCCGGGGTTTACGAAAAAATTTAATTGAAGCCTCCCCGCAGCAAGCTACGGGGAATGTGTTTACATTGCTTGTTCAAAAACAGAAAGGAGAGTCTTATGGGAAGTATAGATTATTTTCGTTCGGCAATGAAGGATGTGCATCAAAATTTCTTGGATGCCGTTAAGGATTTAACCGATGAACAGCTCCATTTCAGGCCCCTTGATAAAGGGAACCACATTGCGTTTGCCCTCTGGCATATAGTTCGTACCGAAGACATGGTGCTTAATTTCCTTGTCCGAAATAAAACGCCGATTTGGAACGCCGAAGGTTGGGACACCAAATTAGGGATGGACCCTCAAGCGCAAGGAACCGGTATGAGCGATGAAGATGCGGCCGCGATAAGAATCAATAATCTTGCGGACTTTGTAAATTACATGGAAAAAGTATTTAAAGAAAGCGAAGCCTATCTGGAAGAATTAAAAGATGAGGATCTGGAAGAGGTTCATGATCTGCCCATCTTGGGGAAAAAGAATCTTTATGAAGTGATCGGCGGAACGACCCTTCAGCATGGTGCAGGCCATCTTGGAGAAATCTGGTACGTAAAAGGGGTTCTGGGATTAAAAGGAAGTCCGGTCTGAGCCGAATATTTCTTTAAATGTCCTGGCCTGTGCATGAACCGAAACAGCGAGCGCATTCCCTGTAGCTTGCTTAATGGTTAGCGAGCGAACCCTAAGATCGGGTTTGAGGAGAAACCCCATGACCGGCAAACAAAGAATCCTGACAGCCTTAAGCGTCCGGCAGCCTGATCGCGTCCCGTTATACATCCACGGCATCAATGAGGCCCCCATTATCGGGATAGGCCGGCATCTTACCGACGGGCTTCCCGAGCCCAAACAGTTTCACGAGATGAATGAATCGGAGAAAATGAAGCTGCTGGATACCCTCTTTCTGCTTCACGAAGCGTTTGGGGTTGACGGGTTCACATCGTTTGAGATCGGACATGAAAAACCCGTGGATGAAAGCCGGGTGGAAGACGACTGGGGGGTGATTTATACCCGGAGTTCCCATGGACTGCCGGTCCCCACCGGACATCCCATCACGTCTGTTTCCGATTTAAACGGGTACAAGCCGCCCACGCCCAAACCGGAGCACCTGCTGCTGCTTCAGATGGGTCGGGAGCGGTTTAAGGGGAATAAGGCATTGTTTTGGCTGATGCGGGGGGCCTTTGTATTGAGCTGGCGCCTGGCCGGGATGAGCAATCTCATGATCAAGATGATAGAAGACCCTGAATTTGTGCATCGCATCGCCGCCATGACGCTCGAATTTAACCTTCAAATGCTGGAGCATCTGGCGGAAGCCGGGCTGGATGTTCTGGTGGTGGAGGATGACATTGCCCAGACAAAAGTTCCCTTGATAGCGCCTGCGCATTTCCTTGAATTTGTTAACCCGTATAATAAAAAGATTGTCAAACGTGCCCATGATCTGGGACTGAAAGTGGTTCGGCACAGCGACGGGAACTTGTGGAAGCTGCTCGATATTCTGCTGGAAACCGGTTACGACGGGCTCAATCCCTTGGAACCCCACGCGAACATGCATCTTAAGGCGGTGAAAGACTATTGCGGTGACCGGATTTGCCTTCTGGGGAATATCGATTGCATCGACCTTTTGCCCGACGGAACCCCCGAACAGGTGGATGCCGCCGTGAAGCAGGCCATAGACGATGCCGGTGCAGGGGGCGGATTGATCATCTGTTCGTCCAATTCCCTGCACCCCGGCGTTGATCCCGAGAACTGTATTGCCATGTTTGAGGCGACGAAGAAATATGGGGAATATAGGTGAGGGGTTATGGAAAACCATTAAATTCGGAAGCCGGACTTTATCGTTAGAATTCTTCATCATCCTTAACCGGCTCCCATGGGTCGGGCATCTTCATGGGCGGAACACCGGCTTCTTCCCATTTGAATTTGGACATGGTATTTCTTCTAACGGCCCTGCCCCGGGGGGCCAGGCTGTCCCAGGGGATATGTTGCCAGCAGGTGGCATAGCCGCCCGTATAAATTTGGCGATTGGATATCGTGGGATCCATATGCACGTTGACCAACGCGGGGATGCCTTTTTCGGCTGCACGGAAGGCCCGGACCATCGCAGATTCAATGTTCGCCGGATCATCCACATATTCTCCATGTCCTCCGAACATGTCGCAAAATTTGTCGTATCGTGCATTCTCCACACCCTCCTGCCCGTAAGCCCGGTCCTGTTCACCCATGCTTTCCCAGTTTTTACCGTAATAGACCGATTTCATGCCGGTAAGCCATCCCCGGTTTTCCGTTACCAGGAACACAATGGGAAGTTTGTGGATCACCGCCGTTTCAAAGTCGGTTCCCGATATACCCATACCGGCATCTCCCATGAGGGCCAATACCGGCTGTTTGTAAGTATCCGGATCCCCGAAAGCCGCCCCGATCGCCATTCCTACGCCGTGTCCCACACCCGCGTATTCAGATGCGTCCATGACCTGGCCTGAATACCGGGCCTGGATGAATGCCGGCATATAGTCGGAAAGCGTATAGCCGTCGATGATGACCCGGTTCATCCCCTGATAGAGGTTTTCACACACATCCCAGACTTTTTTCGCCAGATATCCGAAGTGGACCGGAGCATGGTCCTTATATTCTTCCGCTTTTGCCTTTCGCTTTTCAAGGCCTCCCTTTTGTACTTCCTGACAGTGCCTGACCCATTCTTGCCGGCTTTCCGGAGGTTTAAGGTTGTGTTGCTTTATATAATCCACCATCTGTTCCAAAACTACCCGAACATCGCCGACAACAGCAACCGGTGTATCCAGATAAGTCCAGATTTGATCGGCTGATTCGTTGACCTGTATGGTCGGAGGCCATCCAATGCCGAAAGTGTCGAAAGACCCTACCTTTCCACCCAAAAGCAGACGGATGTCGCTTTCATTAATGGCCGCTCTTCCGGTCCTTGAATCTAAAAACAGGGGATGCACTTCTGAAAAACATCCTCGTGCGATTCTTCTGGTCGTAACCGGTATTTGCGAGATTTCTGCAAATTCAAGCAACGCCTTTGATGCATCGGACCAGTGGCACCCGTCTGCTGCATAGATAATCGGTTTTTCAGACTCCCACAGTTTAGCAATTGCCCGCTTAATGAGTTCGGGAGCACCTCCCGGCGGGATCGGATCGGCAGTTTCTTCTCCCCGCCATTTTGGGATATAAAAGGCGTGTTCTCCATAAGCGCTAAGGGGTGGAATGTCAGGCGGCAACGGCTTAAAGAGCATGCCGATTTCCATTTCGAGGGCAACGACCCCTTTCGGGTATGACTGACTGTCTTTAAACGCCCTTGCAATCACCTGTTTGATTTGGGCCGTTTCCGAAACACGAAGACAGAGTTTGGTGATGTTTTTCATGACATCCGTGATATAACAGGGCTGGATAATGGGAAGGTAGTCGGTTTCCGGTGCATTGCCGCCGGCCAGAAGAATGACCGGGGAGCAGCTCATGTTGGCCTGTTGGATGGCGCTGAATGCATTTCCCACACCAGGGCCGGCGGTTGCCACACATATTCCCGGTTTTCGGGTCACCTTGGAATATGCTTCCGCCGCATAGGCGGCGGCCTGCTCATGCCTGAAGGTAATGGTTTTGATGCCGGCGTTGCTGATCTCATCGATAATCTGCCAGACATGCCCTCCGTGGATTCCAAACGCAAACTTCACGCCATGTTCAACAAGGGCTTCAGCAATATACGTGGACGGATTGGGTTGGAATTCTCTTAGACCAAGGGGGACTTTTTTGGATTGATCTTTTGACATGTGAAGTCTCCTTTCCTGATGGACACTATCTAAAATAACCTAGGGAAATAGGGACTTGCTTTTGATATCAAAGTGTATGACACGAATCAACTTGTGCGTCAACCTGAAAAAAACCACTTGATATTGCAGGCGGTTACAGGGGGAGTCGGGCGGAACATTCAAAGGAATAAGGCATGTGAGTAAACTACCACCCGCATAGCGGGTGGCTTTCTTTTCCCGCAAAGCGGGAAAAAGGGGGGCACGCCAGTGCCTCAAAGTTTCAGTTTTATCCCGGTGCGAAGCAC
>JAUXEW010000019.1 GCA_030620375.1 Desulfobacteraceae bacterium
ACAGCACCGCCGTCGTTGATGTTCAAACTGCTGATTCACAAGAAGACATAGCAGCATATGGGGAGGGTGTATTACAAACCATTCTTGATTTTATTACACCTGAGACAACGGTGTCCGTTGAAAACAAGAAGGAGGGTGTTTTTTTTCGTGTTCAAGGCGGAAATTCCGCGATTCTGATTGGGAAGCGAGGACAGACCTTAGATGCTATTCAGTATATAGTTGAAAAGATAATCAATAAAAAAAGCGGGGTAAGAATCCGAATTCAAATTGATATCGAAGGATATCTGGAAAACAGAAAGGTTGGTTTACAAGAGTTGGCCGCACGGCTGGCTTCTAAAGTTAAGCATACGGGAAAACCGGTAACGGTCGGCCATATGACTGCGCACGATCGAAGAATTGTCCACCTGACTTTGAAAAATGACAACAACGTCAGAACCCAAAGTTTGGGAGATGGATTCTTAAGAAAACTGGTCATATTTCCCAGGCGACATCGCAATCAATCGAGAAACAAAAAGGCCGTACAGCCCTGACCGGCGATACCCGGCTAAATTTTTTCCGACAATCAATACGGAAAGGCTTGTTTAAACTGCAATAGTGAGCACATTCTCTGCAGCTTGATGTGAGGTTATCGAACGAATCTAAAACGGGTTAAAATTCCTTATGGAGGAAGATGTCCTGCAGTCTGCTGCAGAGAGCGTCAATTTTAAAAATGGATCAAGCGACCATCGCCGCCATTGCAACACCAACCGGTAGCAGCGGTATCGGTATTATCAAAATATCCGGCGAGGATTCCATAAGCATTGCGGCCTCTATTTTTCGCCGATCCGGTTTTCTTTCGGACGAGTCTGGTCAACCTTCATTATTTTTGACCCTGCATGAGAAATCGCATCAAATTTTTTATGGACATATTGTTGACCCTAAAAGGGATATTGTTTTAGATGAAGTGCTGCTGTCGGTAATGCTGGCTCCGCGATCGTATACCCGAGAAAATATTGTGGAAATCAATGCGCATTCGGGGGCGGTGGTTTTAAATGCTGTTTTGGAGTTGGTGTTGCAGCAAGGGGCGAGACTTGCCGAACCCGGTGAATTTACCAAGCGGGCGTTTTTAAACGGGCGGATCGATTTGACCCAGGCAGAAGCCGTAATCGATATTATTAATGCAAAGACGACCCAAGCCCTTGAATTTGCCACCAATCAAATAAAAGGGGGATTGCGAAAATCCATTGAAGCGGTTTTGAATTCGTTGAACGATATTATCATTGAAGTCGACGCGGCCATTGACTTCCCGGACGAAGTTGGAGAGATATTTGATAAGGAAACCCTTCAAGAGAAATTACAAACCTCAGTGGCTGAACCCTTATCAGATTTAATAGAGCGATATAAACGAACGAAGATGTTAAAAAATGGCATAAAGACGGTTATCGTCGGCAGGCCCAATGTAGGCAAGTCAAGCCTGATGAATTGTTTGATTAAAAAGGACCGGGTAATTGTCTCCGAGATTCCGGGAACGACACGAGATTTTATCGAGGAAGTCGGCCTTATTAAGAATATTCCCATAGTCTTTACCGATACGGCCGGCTTGCATGACACGGATGATAGAGTTGAAACTATCGGTATAAACAAAACATATGAATATATTGAGAGCGCCGAGCTTGTTCTTTTTGTAGTAGATATGAGCGATTCGTTAACGGAAGAGGACCATCAAATTTATAAAAAAATTGAGTATAAGAAGAAAATTCTAGTCATGAACAAATCTGATCTCGTGAGCGAAACTTTTTTAATGGATATTCCCTCCCAGTGGGAAACCATTGATCGGGTGAAAACATCAGCCTTGTTTAACCGGGGGATTGATGAGATAGAGAACAAAATTCTTGATACCGCCATCCAGGACCCGGAGGGGGTTTATAATATCAGTTCGATATCACCTAACCTGAGACATAAGGATGCTGTGGAGAGGAGCCTTAACGCGGTATCAACAGCGATTGCTGGAATTGCTGATGAGCTTTCCCTGGCATTGGTGGCAATCGATCTAAAAGAGGCCGTTGGGGCACTTGAGGAGGTCACCGGTAGCAGTGTAAAGGGGGATGTCTTGGACCAAATTTTCAGCCGGTTTTGTATCGGAAAATGATGTTTCACGTGAAACATTTTTAAAGGATCTGAAATATGGAAATCGATTTTAAACCCTTTTTTGGGAAGTATGATGCTCTGGTTACAACGGCAGATGAAACATTTGAAAAAGTAAGAAAATCGTATCCGGAGAGCGTAAAATGTAAAATTAAATGTGCGGACTGTTGCTATGCCCTTTTCGATCTTTCTCTTATTGAGGCTATTTATATCAACTACCGTTTTCATGAAACATTTGCCGGCACGGAAAAAGACAAGATTCTGGAAAAAGCGAATAGATTAGACCGGAAAATTTATAAAATTAAACGAAACGCCTATAAAGAATTTGAATCCGGAAAGCAAGAAGCAGCCATTTTAGATGAAATGGCAAAGGAAAAAGTCAGGTGTCCGTTATTGAATGATCAAGAACAGTGCGATCTCTATACGTTTCGGCCGATTACCTGTCGGATATACGGAATACCGACGGATATCGCCGGGGTTGGTCGAACCTGTGGAAAATCCGGATTTATAAAAGGGAAGCGCTACCCAACGGTTCATTTGGATATCATCCATCGACGGCTATATGACATCTCCGTAGAACTGGCAGCAACTATTGAATCCCAGCATGTGAAAATAGCTGAGATATTGATGCCGTTGTCCATGGCTTTGTTGACGGAGTTCAATGCAGAATACTTGGGGATAGCCGGTCATCACTCCCCTGAAAGCGATAAGGAGTCTGAAAATGAATGAGCTTACGCCCGAAGAGGAACGGAGAAAAAGGTTGATATTTGACAGTATGTCTCCAAGGCGTAAAAAATTTATTCTGAAAAGAGGGTATGACAAATGGGATCCATTTATGAAACCCAAAGACCCGATCGATATTAGAAGAGACCGATCTAGGCGGACAACACAGTCGCTGGTAACCGAGTTTTTACATGAAAGGCCTTTGGAAGAATATAGTAATGAATATGGAAGAGGCGTATTTGAGATATGCCTCGGGATCATCAACCAGGATGAGCGGTACAAAGGCATGTACGACTTCGCCTGCTGGTATCAGGCGTTGTTAAGAAAGGAAGGCCATGAAGATTAGACATTTCAATGCATCGGCGCGCGCGTATTAGGAAGGAGGCTGTATGGAGCGATTTGAATATGAAATTTCGACACACACTGCAGAACGGTTTAATGCGGTCGTGTATTTTTGCGGTGAAAGCGGCGATTGCCATGTGGAAGATGTGAACCGGGAACAGACCGATATTTTAATGGATATTTTGAATGATCGGGGAGATCAAGGATGGGAATTGGTTCAGATTTCGTTTGGAAAAGAAAGCATAATGGCTTTCTGGAAGAGAAGAATCGGAGGTTAATCGGTATCTAGGCCGAAGACGGAAATAGACTAACAAGTGTCCATCCAGAATAGGCGCTTTTTAGCCCGCGATAGATTTTTCTCTAACCGGTCACCCTGTTTTAATTCCGAATATTAAAATATATTATTTCTGTTGACATCCACCATATTTTATGAACAGACAATCTGTTTATATATTTTAGTTGCTGTCTTAGAGAAGCCCCTGCTAATATAGCAGTATCAATGATTTCACTAATTAACCAGGGAGGTTTTAATTGTACGGTTTTGAAGCAATAGATGCCGCTAACGGTTGGTCCATGGCTGTGGCCGGCGCATTAATCGTCTTTTCAGGCCTTGTGGTATTGTCTTTCGTAATTTCCCAGATTAACAAGGTATTGACCTTTTTGGAAAATCGATTTTCAATATTTAAACCAAACCATAAAGCGCCGCAAGCCAATGAAAATGAAACCGAGGAGACCCTTGAAGTTCCCCACTACATTCCTTCAAATATTAAAGAAGCGGCACGGTATTATTATCCTTTGATAGAAGGCCTCGACCAACCGTTTGATCTCACCAGGCTTTATGAAATTTCTCAACAAAAAGGTTTCCCTCATCCGCATATAACCATTTCACACTTAAGACAGGCCTGTATACTGGCCCCCGCAGGAGATGGCCTGTTTACATGGAACCAACCCCAGAGTGAAAAAAACTAAAGGTTAATCAATGGAAATGTTAATACAATTTTTGACAAACACAGGGTATTATCTGGCTGACTATCGCCACGTCATTATGCTTGCTGTAGGGATGATATTTGTCTATTTAGGAACTGCCAAGAAATATGAGCCACTTCTTCTGGTGCCGATCGGTTTTGGAATTCTCATCGGCAATGTCCCTTTTTTTAAAGGTTTCGGGCTGGGCATATATGAACCTAACAGCGTTTTGCATTATTTATATTTCGGTGTTACTACCGGTTGTTATCCGTCGATTGTTTTTCTGGGCCTTGGGGCAATGACCGATTTTTCCTCTTTGCTAGCGCGCCCGAAACTGATGCTCTTAGGCGCTGCCGCCCAGATGGGCATATTTTTTACCCTATTGAGTGCGCTAGCCTTAGGCTTTTTACCCAAGGAAGCAGCGTCTATCGCGATTATTGGAGGAGCTGACGGGCCGACATCCATCTTTCTGACGGCTAAGCTGGCACCCCATCTGATCGGACCCGTCGCAATCGCGGCATATTCTTATATGGCTTTAATTCCTGTAATTCAACCCCCCATTATGAGACTGCTGACGACTCGGAAAGAACGGTTGATTCATATGTCAGAACTCCGGGAGGTGTCGAAAAGGGAACGCATCATTTTTCCGGTGGTCGGCGTTATCCTTTGCTGTTTTCTGGCCCCAGCCTCAATCCCTCTTTTGGGGACATTCTTTTTCGGGAATTTTTTAAAGGAGTGCGGTGTAGCTGAACGTCTGGCCCAGACAGCCCGTACCGCCATTATCGATACAGCAACGATTTTTTTAGGGCTTACCGTTGGCGCAAGTACCCAGGGGGATGTGTTTTTAACCCCCAAATCAGTTGGCATATTTTGCCTTGGTGCCATTGCCTTTAGCATAGCAACGGCATCCGGGATAATATTTGCTAAAATCATGAATCTCTTTATTAAAGATAAAATAAATCCTCTGCTAGGTGCTGCCGGCGTATCGGCTGTACCGGGGTCCGCCCGGGAAGTCCATCTGGTGGGTCAAAAAGAAGATCCTACAAATTATCTCTTGATGCATGCCATGGCTTGCAACTCTTCCGGCGTGATCGGTTCTGCAATATGCGCGGGCATTTTATGGAGTTTTCTTCTGTAGGGGTCGGTATTTGCCCTTCAGCGATTTTTACCGGATAGATCGTGATGGAAAAGAATGATACTACAAAACGAACTTCATACAACGGGCATTTTGGGACCGCAATAGCGATTGCATTTAGAATGGGTTGTCATTCTTAGAGAGGAAGAACCCCCGCAGCTTGCTGCAGGGAGCTACAATCCGGCAATATTACACACGACAGAGATAAGTAAGGGATAAAACCTGCAACAGGAGACTGATTGATGAGAGAAGCGGTGATTGTCAGTGCGGTCCGAACACCACTGGGGAATTTCAACGGGGCTTTAGGCAATATCGAAGCTACACAACTTGGCGCCATTGTTATAGAAGCCGCTGTTCAGCGAGCCGGTATAGAAAAGGAGCAAGTTAATGAAGTGATTATGGGTATTGTCCTTCCATGCGGGTATGGTCAAAATCCGGCCAAACAGGCTGCGGTAAAGGCCGGCATGCCGTGGGAAACAGAGTGTCTGACCGTAAACAAAGTTTGTGGGTCTTCATTAAAATCTATAATGCTTGCCGCCCAGGCGATTCACCTGGGTGATGCGGATGTTGTGGTAGCAGGTGGAATGGAAAATATGAGCATGGCCCCGTATTACCTTAAAAAAGCGAGGTTCGGATATCGAATGGGGGAAGGGATTCTTCAAGACCATATGGTTCATGACGGTTTATGGGATATTGTCAATGACTTTCACATGGGGATGTCCAATGAACTGTGCTCGGAGAAATACAATGTCAGTCGCGAGGATCAGGACCGGTTTGCCGACAGGTCTTACCAAAGAGCGCTTGACGCGATAAAAACAGGGAGATTTAAAGAAGAAATCGTGTCCGTACAGATACCCCAAAGAAAAGGGGAACCCGTCTTATTCAGCCAGGATGAATGCCCTCGGGAAACGAGTTATGAGATTTTGTCTAAAATGAAACCGGCCTTTAAGAAAGAGGGGATGGGAACGGCTGGAAATGCTTCCATAATCAGCGACGGGGCAGCGGCAGTTGTCGTTATGTCCAGAGAAAAAGCAGCGACACTGGGTTGTCAGGTACTGGCAACCATAGGCGCACAAGCATCATACGGAATTGATATGAAATATGTTTTAGTGGCGCCGATTGGGGCGGTTCGAAAGTGCTTGAAAAAGGAAGGCATCGATATAAGCGATGTCGATCTTTTTGAAATCAACGAGGCCTTCAGTGGGTCATCTATTGCCGTATCAAAGGAACTTAAGCTGGATGCGAAAAAAGTTAATGTAAATGGCGGGTCTGTTGCATTGGGACATCCCATCGGTGCCAGTGGATGTCGCGTCCTGGTCACGTTAATCTACGAAATGATCAAACAAGACAAACGCATCGGCCTTGCTTCCTTATGCCTCGGCGGGGGAGAGGCCGTAGCCATGATAGTAAGACGTTAATAAGGTCTAATGATCGAAAAAAGCGTACCGGGGTCATGTCGTAACGGTTAAAGGAGAAAAAATGGAAATCAAAACGTTTGGAATCATCGGAGCGGGCCAGATGGGCAACGGAATTGCCCAAATAGCCGCCATGAGCGGAATAGATATAATTATGAACGATATAAAACAGGAATTTGTTGAACGCGGTATAAATACGATTACAAAAAATTTATCCCGCCGTGTGGATAAGGGGAAGATGTCCGCTGAAGATAAAGATGCGGTTTTAGGAAGGATAAAAACAAGTGTGGATTTAAAGGATATGGCGAATGCGGGGTTTGTAGTTGAGGCTGCTATAGAAAATGAAGCTATAAAATTCGAAATTTTTAAATCCCTTGATACTATTTGCCGTCCGGACGTGATTCTGGCAACCAATACGTCTTCAATCCCTATTGGGCGAATAGCCGCACAAACGAATCGGCCGGAAAAGGTTGTCGGCATGCATTTTATGAATCCAGTGCCGGTCATGAAATTGGTGGAGGTTATCCGCGGTCTCGAAACATCTGACGAGACGTTCCAAACAACCTGGGACCTTTCAATTAAACTCGGAAAGACACCGGCTGAGGCAAACGATTATCCTGGCTTCATTGCAAACAGGATTTTATTGCCAATGCTTAATGAGGCGGTTTATTGCCTGTATCATGGCGTCGGAAGTCGAGAAGATATCGATACGGTCATGAAACTGGGAATGAATCATCCAATGGGGCCTCTGGCCCTGGCGGATCTGATCGGCTTAGATACCTGTTTGGCCATCATGGAAACCCTTTATGACGGATTTAAAGATTCCAAATACCGTCCCTGTCCATTGCTGAGAAAGTATGTAGAGGCAGGTCGTCTCGGAAGAAAAACCGGGCGGGGATTTTATGAATACTAAATATTGATGGTCTCGTAAAAAGTCAAAAAACGTCCTTTTTTGTCACCCCGGCGAAAGCCGGAATGACGACTTTTTACGAGGCCATCACCGATTGATGAGATCAAAAATGGTCCGGGATCAGACGGTTTTGTAAAACCCGGAAATTGGGCGGTTTTTGTTTAGGCGCTATTTATCTTTGAAAATGCTGGCGGCAAGGTCTATATCTTCCGGGCAGAACACGAAGAGGCATTTTTTATCCGGAGAAGAGACGGATCCGTAAACATAATTAATATTGATTCCTTCTTCACCAAAAATTTTGGCCACGTTTGCCAGGGATCCGGGTTTGTTGTCGAGTTCTATGACAATGACAGGCATAATATCAAACACATAATCATTTTTTGACAATAAATCCAAAGCTTTATCTGTATTATCGGCCAAAAGCCGGATTAATGCGAATTCTGACGAGTCTTTCCGCATGGAATTATAACTTGCAGCAGATGCAATTCGTTTTAATGATTTTCCTCGGGCCTGGAACAGTTCTTTTACATAGCTTGAAGCATCCTGGATGGTCAACGCATCTACATTAATGCCTGAATCAGCGAACAGTGATGCCAATTTGCCCAACTCGCCGGGGATGTTTTTTAGAAAAAGTGAGATTTCAGTTCGAATCATCATGGACTCCTTCTGTGTTATTTTTAATACCCCGCCCGCTTGCAGCGGGGAGCTTCAATCTTCGCAAAGATTTAACTCTTCGAGCCGATAATGTCAAAAGTTTTATGATAAAGTTATCCCTCATTCTGAAGAATAAAAAGTGCGAACCCGTTGCTGGTTAAGCTATATAAGGGCCATGCGCAGGCCAGCTAAAAGTAGGAGGGAGGCTTCAATTAACGGGAAATAACGCGTATAAAAAGGCTAAAACAAAAATAATTTTGACATAACCTTCGGGACCCTAAGGAGATATTATATGAAAAGAAAGCAGCGGATGCCGATTGGGTGCGGCGTGGCAGTAATAGTCCTTTTGACCGCTGTTTATAGTATGTCAGCATTGGGAGACCAACCGGTAAAAGCGTATATTGCAACCGTCAACGGAGCCGGAATTACGATAAGGGATTTTAAATGGGCCGATAGCCTTGCTGAGCAAAAAGAGGCCCGTTCGGGGAAACCGGTAGATACTGTTCGATTTGCAGAAAGCAAGAAAATTATCCTTGAAAGCCTTATCAACAGAGAATTACTCTTTCAGGAAAGCAAAAAGAAAGGCATTGTCATCGGAGAACCTGAAGTAACCCCGGCATATAATTCCCTCATCGAGGATATGCCACGTGAAATCGACTTGGAAACATTTTTCAAAGAACTCGATTTTTCGGAGGAAAAGATTAAAGATGAGTTGCGGCGCGTGATCGCGATACAGCGGTTACTCGATCAGGAACTCGCTATAGATGATACCGTTACGGAAAAGGAAATGAAAAATTTCTATGATTCAAACCTGAGCCAGTTTATCATTCCGGGCCCGGTTCACGCCAGCCACATCCTCATTAAAGTTGACTTAAAATCGAACGAATCCAAAAACGCTCAGGCACGAAAACAGATTGAAACCATACAGGAAAGGCTAAGGAACGGTGAAAATTTTGCCAAAATGGCCAAAATGTATTCTCAAGGACCCAGCGGTATAAAAGGCGGCGATATCGGATGGTTAAGACACGGGCAAACGGTAAGACCTTTTGAAGCTGCCGCATTTGCTTTAGAACCAGGGGAAATCAGTGATATTGTGGAAACCCGGTTTGGTTATCATCTTATTAAAATGCTTGAAAAAAGGCCCGAAACCATTATCGCTTATCAAGACGTTAAAGATACGCTTATGGAACACCTCATACAGGAAAAAGTGAAGGCCATTCAAACCGCCTATATTAATAAACTAAAACAAAGTGCCGCTATCGAAATATTTCAAGAACAAATGAAAACGTTTTAATATCATTTTGTTCTTTATTTTTTTTTAAATTGTATATATAGTTAGTTTTTTTGTTGCCTGGCTCGAATAAGCAACCAGGTGAGACCTTAACGAGAATGATTATTAGCGGACTAATCTATGGAATGTATTCAATTTACGGTTGTTTGTATGTTTTTTTTAACCGGGTTAATACCAAGAGCAAACCTTAAATCATATATCCGATGAAAGGGGATTACACGATAAGCAATTAACCCGATAAATTCATTATTTTTTTGAAAGGAGGTCTGATGATTGGAATTTGTTCTTATGGCGGTTATGTGCCGCGCTACCGGTTGAACCGGGGATTGATCTTCGCCGGTATCGGATGGATGAACGCAGCAAGCATTGCGCTTGCCAGGGGTGAAAAAGCAGTAGCCAATTTTGACGAAGACAGTCTCACCTTGGCGGTTGCGGCCGGGATCGATGCGTTGACCGGGATCGACCGAGAGAAAGTCGAAGGGGTGTATTTTGCATCTACCACAATGCCTTACAAAGAACGGTTAAACGCCGGTATCATCACAGGGGCGTTGGGACTGGATGAACATGTTCGTTCGGCAGATTTCAGCGGCGGGCTGAAGGCCGGAACAACCGCATTACTTTCCGCAATTGAAAGTGTGGAATCAAAACGGATCAATAATTTGTTGGTAACCGTGTCTGATTGCCGCTTGGGGAAACCCGCATCCTCTCAGGAAATGCTTTTCGGTGATGCAGCCGTCGCTTTTTTGGTGGGTGACGAAAATGTTATAGCCGAATTTAAAGATTCCTATTCTGTAACCATTGATTTTAGTGATCACTTCAGAGGTGCCAGTGCCAAGTATGACCGTCAGTGGGAAGACCGATGGATTCGGGATTTGGGATTTGCTCAGTTTATCCCGGCGGCTGTAAATGGACTGTTAGAAAAGACAGATCTTGCCATGAGCGTTTTTGCCAAAGTGGTTTATCCCTGCCATTATCCGGCTGCTCGGAAAAAACTGAACAAGGTTCTGGGGATCGCACCCGAGCAGGAGCAGAACAACCTTCAGGCGGAGATCGGTGAATCCGGCACCCCGCATTCGTTGGTGATGCTGGCTGCCGCCTTGGAAGAGGCCAAACCCGGTGACAAGATTTTGGTGGTCAGCTACGGGAGCGGCTGTGATGCACTTTGTTTTGAAGTGACCGAGAACATTAACAAGAAAAACGGGGCTAAGGGTATTTCCGGAAGTCTGGCCAACAAGGCCGAATTGGACAATTACACCAAACTGTTGGTCTGGCGTGATATTCTTCCGGCAGACTTCGGCTTAAGAATGGAAGAAGACCAGTGGACAAGATTTTCATCCCTCTATCGGATGCGTAAGTTTATACTGGGATTGTGGGGCACAAAATGCAAGGAATGCGGAACCCCTCAGATTCCACCGCAACGGATCTGCGTAAACCCGGATTGTGGTGCAGTGGGTAAAATGGATCCCATACGATTTTCAGATAAGGTCGGGCACGTCACCAGTTACACCGGTGACAACCTGGCGGCTTCCTATGATCCGCCGTCCATTTACGGACAGATCGAGTTTGAAGGTGGGGGGAGATTTATGTTTGATATAACCGACTGTAGCTTTGATGACATGTCTACAGACATGGCGGTGAGCATGAGCTTTCGCAGGAAGTATTATGATGAAAAGCGAGACCTTTCCGGATACTTCTGGAAAGCCGTTCCCGTAAAGGAGGTGAAGTAAATGGCTGATGGAATTAAAGATAAAGTGGCAATCTTGGGTATGGGATGCACACGATTCGGCGAACGCTGGGAATCGGGTGCCGAGGATCTTATGGTCGAATCATTTATGGAATGTTTGGAAGATGCCGGTATCGAAAAAAAAGAAATCCAGGCGGCATATCTCGGCTCACATTTTATCGATGTGAATATCGGGAGAGGCGCCACCCCGCTATCGACAACATTGCACCTGCCCTATATTCCGGTGACACGGACGGAGAACTTCTGCGCAACGGCCACGGAGGCCTTTAGGGCCGCCTGCTATTCTGTTGCAGCCGGTGTATACGATATTGTTTTAGCTCTGGGCGTTGAAAAATTAAAAGACACCGGCTATGGCGGACTTCCCGGCGGCGTTGGCGGGGGTGTTAACGCGCATATGGTCGGTTTCAATGGGACGGCACCGGGAATGTTTGCGCTATTGGCAACCGCCTATGCCAGAAAATGGGGAATACCGATGGAAAAAGTTAAGGACGCCATCGCCCATGTTTCTGCCAAAAGCCATGCAAATGGTGCGATAAATCCCAAGGCACATTTACGACGCGTTATATCCGAGGAACAGATAAAAGCCGCCCCCATGATCGCTTATCCGTTGGGCCTGTTTGACTGCTGCGGCGTCAGTGACGGTTCTGCTTGTGCTATTGTTACCACTCCGGAAATTGCAAAAAGCTTAAAGCCCAACGAGGATATTGTAAAAGTAAAAGCGCTTGCGATATCGCTCAGTTCCGGAGAAGAATCGACCTATAATAACTGGGACGGCTCCTACTTTGCAACCACAAGGATAGCTGCCGCAAAGGCTTATGAAGAAGCAGGGATAAAGAATGCCAGAGAAGAGCTCTCCATGATGGAAGTTCATGATTGTTTTTCAATCACGGAATTTGTGACCATGGAAGACCTGCAAATTTCCCCTAAGGGCGGTGCTTATGAGGATGTCATGAGCGGTTTTTATGATCTTGACGGCACGGTTCCCTGCCAGGTGGACGGCGGTCTTAAATGCTACGGCCATCCCATCGGCGCCTCGGGGCTGCGGATGATCTATGCCATGTATGAACAGATTTTGGACAGGGTTCCCGAAGAAAGAAAAGTCAAAAATGCCCGGTCTGGATTAACCCATAATCTGGGTGGTTCACCCTCGCAGAATGTAGCGGCCATATCCATTATCGGTAAGGATTAATGGTACGGCTTGATCGTTGCCGGTCCATTTAAAGCCGGCAGCGATCCATTGGTTTGGGCAAGAGGCAAAGCATCTCATAAGCTTTTTTATAAGAGATGCTTTGCCTTTTTTTTAATTGTGATTATCGAAACAAAGTATAGCAAGGGTGCATTGAATTTTAAAGAAGATGGGCATGGGACGCATTAAATGAATGAAATAGGAAAGACCATAGAACAGTCAGATAACGAGTTGCTGGTTCAACTGGTTATGGATGCGTTGAGACGGATTATAGTTCATTACGGGACATGGTTTGCCGAGGTGGAACATCAGCTTGGTTTTGAAAACGCCATGAAGGTGGAAAAAGAGGTTTGGGATACCAGTTTGGGCAACCAGATCGAGCGACTCGGTAAAACGCTTCAATTCTCGGTGTCAAATGGTGTGCCGGATATCCTGAAAGAGCTGCCGCGGGAAGTTTTGCTGAAACTGTTGAAGAGCATCGGCATTAACTGGTTAGCCAATGACGGTATCTGGTTTCAAGCTGTTGAAAATAGTTTCGGCATGAATGATGCGAAGCGATGCAATGATAGCTGCTGGACACGTTATTCGCCCTATGAAGCAAATCGGATCAAAGCGCTTATAGATCTTCCTGAAAACGGAGGATTATCGGCTTTAAAAAAGGCCCTGTCGTTTCGCATGTATGCTCTCATTAACAAACAAACTGTCGAAGAAATAGATGACAAAACGATTGTTTTTCGGATGATCGATTGCCGGGTGCAGGCCGCCAGGAAACGGAAGGGACTTCCTGATTATCCTTGCAAGTCCGTTGGCTTGGTGGAATATCCTTATTTTGCAAAAGCCATTGATTCGAGAATCAGAACCGACTGTATCGGCTGCCCGCCGGATGATCACCCTGACGAGTGGTTTTGCGCCTGGCGATTTACGTTGGTTGAGGATCCGAGGGAATGGTCGTTGTGAAGAGATGTTTGCCGTTTTTACGACGGATATTCATTCCTAAAGATTTGAGCGTATCAAAGATCGTTCGGCCAAATAAAAAATCTATCATATGTGAGTCGACATTTCCTTTTTTTATCACCGAAGAACGGATTTGCAGGTCATATTGAATGATATAGAGTGCTTTTTTTTCAAGGAGAGGGTCGGTCTTTGATGCTTTTATCTCATCAACCAGTGTCAGGACCGTTTCATACGCGCACCGCTCCTGGTGATCTTCAATTAAATCCCACAGCCCGTTAATATCTCCCATTAAATCCTGCCGCGTCAATCGGTTGCGGTCGTAAATAGCTTCAATTTCCCGGGTATCCCAGCACTTAAGGGCTTTACACTCAACAGGGCGCTTGTGATAAATTTTGCAACGGCTGCTTTCTTCGTCATAAAATATACAGGTCCGGGCACTTTTTTGGCTTTTGATCTTTATGATATCGGTTGCTGATGGAAGGAGGCATCCTTTTAAATTGTCATACGCCGGCTCACCTTTCCGGATGGTGAAAAGGTGTTTTGCCAATATGGTACCACTTTCTATCAACGGTTTGTCTTCTAAATGAAACGCAGGCCCACCCTTTTTGCAGCAAGTTCCGCATCGAATGCAGCCCGTTACCGAGGTTTCTTTCTTTTTTGTAGGCTCTCGGATCATCTTGTTATCGTTATCTTTTTCATTAAACCGCTTGTTAGTGCCCCTTCAGATATATTAATGATCACGTATAGTAACAAAAAAGCAGGTAAGGATCAAATCCGTTACATAATTGGCGGCAAGTTTTTTTGATGGTATAATCCGGCGAATATTTTTATCTCACGGCGACATTCTAAAAAACAGATTCCATATTCTGTGAACTTCGGCATACTTTCTCAATCACCCTACAGAGTTCATCTTCAAAAACCGGTTTTGGCAACAATTCGTCCAACCCTAATGCAAAGCTTTTTTCCCGTTGAGCCTTCATGGCGTTCTCACTTAATAGAATAATCGGAATATGTTTTCCCAGGTGCTTTTCTTTTTTCCGGACGGCCTTGGTTATGTCAAACTCATTTTCCCCCCTCATATGAATATCCAATAAAAACATATCTATTGTTTCGATATTCAGAATGTTGAGTGCTTCTTTGGTATCGGCGGCAACAACGACCCTGTGTCCGTGTTTTCTTAACATTTTAGGAATCAGTTTCTGATTTATCAAATTGTCATCCATAAGCAGAATGTTAAGCCGGCCAGGTGAAATGATTTGCTGGTGGTGCGTCTCATGAATTGGATTTTGGTTCATTTGGACCTCCCGAGCAGTACAGTTAAATGGGTAGTAACCGGTAGATTTTAATTTAAAATTCCAAAACAATTCGGTCGAAACTGGATTTTTTCGAGTTCGCCAAGGTTAATTCGTTAAATTATTGGGGGTAAATTTTTACAGAAGGCAAAAATAATCTATGATGCTCCTTACCATTCAATTATAATGGTGTATGTAGGGAGAGTCGTACAATTCGTGTGGGGAATTTTTGACTAAACCATCGTTCGTTCGATTTTAACCCAAAAGATCGAGAATTTTTTTTTGAAAAGAGTATTCTCCGACATCTGCTACTGCATCTATAGGTAAAAAAACAGGGGGATTATTGAAAACGAGGCCTTTCGACGAGGTCTGAAAATTTTTGTCAGTATATCGATATAGTGATGGTCTCGTAAAAAGCCGTCACCCCGGCGAAAGCCGGGGTCTAAATCAGTCATAAATTTCTGAAAACACTGGATAGCGCAAAAAGCTTCACTACGTGCCCGGCTTTTGCCGGAATGACAAAAAGGGACGGTTTTTGACGTTTTACGAAACCATCAATATAGTAAACAAGCAATGCAAGCGCATTCCCCGTAGCTTGCTGCAAAAAGCATCGATTACGCTGCCGAATTTTCTGTTTTACACACCGACATGGGATCTGCTTTCAGTTTCAGGGCCTCATATCGATCTAAATATTCTTCTTCGATCTGTCTGCGTAGTTTTTTAGACTCATCTGGAAATGTTTTTTCCAAGGAGGCGAATCGTACTTCACCGGATAAAAATTCTTGGATGCTTCCGTCAGGAGCCTTGGAATCAAGGACAAACGGATTTTTCCCCTGAGCTTTTAATTGCGGATTATACCGATAAAGCGGCCAGTAGCCGGACGCAACTGCCAATTTTTCTTCTTCTTGGCTTTTGCCCATGCCTTTTTTAATCCCATGCTCGATACAGGGGGCATACCCCAATATCAATGAGGGGCCATCATAACTTTCCGCCTCTACAAGGGCTTTGACCAGATGGTTTTTGTTGGCGCCCATGGCAACGCTGGTCACATAGACATAGCCATATGTCATCGCCATGAGGCCCATGTCCTTTTTGGCGGTCTTTTTGCCTGAGGCTGCAAATTTGGCAACCGAACCGGTCGGGGTAGCCTTGGAGGATTGCCCGCCGGTGTTGGAATAGACCTCGGTATCAAAAACGAACACGTTAATGTCTTCTCCGGATGCAAGGACATGGTCAATCCCGCCATAGGCGATGTCATATGCGGCACCGTCCCCTAAAAAGACCCAGAAGGACTTTTTGGTAAACAGTTTAGACATGCCGGCAATTTCATCCAGCAAGTCATGTCCTTTATGGCCGGGCAGCAGCGCTTTGAGTTGATCCCCATATCGCTTGGACTCATCCGGATCTTTCATGTTGTCCAGCCAGCCCTGCAAGGCGTTTTTAATATCTTGAGGAGTGTCTGAATTGATCGCGTTTTTCATCAAGTCCGCCAGTTTGTTTCTCTGTTGAATGGTGGCAAGGAGCATGCCGTAAGTAAATTCACCGGGATCTTCAAATAGAGAATTTCCCCAGGTGGGTCCGAAACCGTCCTTGTTGGTGCAATACGGAATTGCCGGTGCGGACCCGCCCCAGATAGACGTGCAGCCGGTGGCGTTTCCGATGAACATTCGTTCGCCAAATAACTGGGTGATCAGTTTGGCATAGGGGGTTTCGCCGCAACCGGCACAGGCTCCGGAGAATTCCATAAGCGGTTCGCTGAATTGACTGCCCTTAATCGTGGTCCGTTTAACCAGATTGTCTCGAACCGGGAGCATCACGGAATATTCGTGGTTTGGAACCTGAACAGCGGTCTGTGATTCAAGTGCTTTCATAACCAGGGCGGGTTTCTTGGCGGGGCATATATCGGCACAGTTGCCGCAACCCAGGCAATCGAGAGTGTTAACCTGTATCCTGAACTGATATCCGGCAAGATCCTTGCCCTGTGCTTTTTTCGTATTAAATTCGTCCGGTGCGTTCCGGAGTTCTGCGTCGGTCGCCAGGACCGGCCGAATGGCGGCATGAGGGCAAACCATGGCGCACTGATTACACTGGATACAATTTTCCGCGATCCATTCCGGAACACTGATGGCAACACCGCGTTTTTCATATTTAGACGTTCCCAGCGGAAAAATTCCGTCAGGTGAGAAGGCGCTAACCGGCAGTTTGTCCCCTTTTTGACTCAAAATAGGGCGAACAACAGTTGTAACAAATTCAGGTTCCTCTTTTAATCCAGCCGGTTGGTCCGTTGCCCGTTCCCATGAGTCCGGATATTGAATTTGTTTCAAGTTGGCCAACGTATTGTCCACGGCCGAGAAATTCATGTTGACGATATTTTCTCCTTTTTTGCCGAACATCTTGACGATCTGGTCTTTAAGGTGCTTAATGGCATCCTCCAGCGGAATGACATTGGCCAGCTTAAAAAAAGCGGTCTGCATGATCATATTGATTCTTCCACCCAGACCGATCTCAGAAGCAATTTTAACCGCATCTATATTAAAAAATTTAATGTTTTTCTGTGCGATGGTATGCTTCATATGGGCGGGAATTTTTTCTTCCATATCTTCACTTGACCAGTTGGAATTAAGTACAAAGGTTCCGCCCTCTTTAATACCGGAAAGCACGTCATAAATATCCAGATAATTGGATTTATGGCAGGCAACGTAATCAGCCGCATCGATCTGATAAGTGGATTTAATGGGCGTTTTTCCGAAGCGAAGATGGGAAATGGTTAATCCGCCTGATTTTTTAGAGTCATAGGCAAAATAGGCCTGGGCATACATGTCTGTGCTGTCGCCGATAATTTTTATGGCGCTTTTATTGGCGCCCACGGTTCCATCGGCTCCCAGTCCCCAGAACTTGCACTGGACGGTTCCTTCCGGAGCCGCGTCAAATCCGTCTTCAAAGTCCAGGGAGGAATGGGTTACATCGTCAAGGATGCCGACGGTAAAATGATTCTTCGGCGTGTCGGATTTTAGATTATCATAGACCGCTTTCGCCATTCCAGGGGTGAACTCTTTGGATCCTAACCCGTATCGACCGCTGATCAGCATGGGAGTTTGGCGCTTTTCCATAAAGGCGGTGCATAAATCCACGTAAAGCGGATCACCTAGTGCGCCCCGTTCTTTTGTCCGGTCCAGAACGGCGATCCGGTTTACGGTTTCCGGTATTGCGGCAAAAAAGTGTTCGGCAGAGAAGGGCCGGTATAACCGCACTTTGACCAGTCCAACCTTTTCACCGGTTTTAATTAAGTAATTTACGAGTTCTTCGATGGTTTCGCAGGAAGACGCCATGGAAACCATAATATGTGTTGCATCCGGAGCACCGACGTAATCGAACAGGTTGTACTGACGACCGGTCAGATCCCCCACTTTTTTCATATTCTCAGCCACGATTTGAGGCACCTTTTGCCAGTAAGGGTTTGCGGCTTCAATGCCTTGGAAATAAATATCCGGATTCTGTGCGGTCCCCCGAATTTCCGGCCTTTCGGGATTTGCAGCCCGGGCCTGGAACGCCTTGATCGCATCCCGGTTGACCAGTTTGGCCATGTCTGCATAATCGATAACGTCTATTTTCTGGATTTCATGAGACGTTCGGAATCCGTCGAAAAAATGAAGAAACGGAACACTGGCTTCGATGGCCGAGAGATGCGCCACAAGGCCAAGGTCCATCACTTCCTGAACAGAGGCTGAGGACAGCAGGGAAAAAGCCGTTTGCCGAACCGCCATTACATCCTGATGGTCACCGAAAATCGAGAGCGCATGCCCGGCAATAGCCCTTGCCGTTACATGGAAAACCCCCGGCAGCAATTCAGCGGCAATCTTATACATATTGGGGATCATCAATAACAATCCTTGTGAAGCGGTAAATGTAGATGTGAGCGCTCCGGCCGCCAATGAGCCATGAACGGCGGCTGAAGCACCAGCTTCAGATTGTAGCTGCCTGACGATCATGGACTGGCCGAAAATATTTTTCCGCCCATTGGCCGCCCATTCATCACACTCTTCTCCCATCGAAGAGGATGGTGTAATGGGATAAATCGCAGCCACATCGCTCATGGCATATGCCACATGGGCGGCTGCCGTATTCCCATCCATAGTTTTCATGCTTTTTGCCATAACATTACTCCTTTAAACGAATTAAGATAACTATCGTGCATATCGCATTGCTTCGATGGCAACGCGAACATTAATCAATAAAGGCTGTCAAAAAAATCATTTCCCTTATCATCCACCAGGATAAACGCTGGAAAATTTTTAACGGTAATCATATAGATGGCTTCCATGCCGAGTTCAGGATATTCCAGGATTTCAACGTTGGTAATACATTCTTTGCCTAATCGAGCCGCCGGCCCACCGATAGAGCCCAGATAGAATCCGCCATTGAGTTTGCAGCTGTCTGTTACGCCCTTTGTTCGATTTCCCTTGGCCAGCATTACCATGGAACCACCAAGTTTCTGGAAAATGGGGACATAAGGATCCATTCGAGCCGCCGTTGTAGGGCCAAAAGAACCGGATGCATATCCTTGTGGTGTTTTTGCCGGGCCGGCGTAATAAATGATATGATCTATAAAATATTGAGGAAGGCTTTCGCCCTTGTCCAAACGTTCCTTTATTTTGGCATGGGCGATGTCCCTGGCCACAACGATCTTTCCGGTAAGTTTAAGTCGGGTTGCCACTGGATATTCAGTTAAAATGGAGCGGACCCTGTCCATGGGTTGGTTCAAGTCGATCTCAACGAAATTCGTTTCCGTACCGATGGGTTCCGGCAAGAATCGCGCGGGATCGGTTTCGAGTTTTTCCAGAAAAACGCCATCTTTGGTTATCTTTGCCTTGATATTTCTATGGGCACTGCAACTGATGCCGAGACCGATGGGACAGGAGGCACCATGTCTTGGGAGCCGAATAACCCGTGTGTCCAAACAAAAATATTTCCCCCCGAACTGGGCTCCTAATTTGAGTTCTCGAGACATTTCAAGAATTTTTGATTCCAGATCAAGATCTCTGAATGCATGCCCGTAATCATTTCCATTTGTCGGCAGGCTGTCCAGGTATCCCGCAGTCGCCAGTTTTACGGTTTTAAGGTTCATCTCGGCGGAGGTCCCGCCCACAACAAATGCCAGATGGTAAGGTGGACATGCTGCAGTTCCCAGGGTTTTCATTTTTGATTTCATAAATTCAGGCAGGGTTTCCAACGTTAAGGTTGCCTTGGTTTCCTGGTAGAGGTAAACCTTGTTTGCAGATCCTCCTCCTTTTGCGATAAACAGAAAATCATATTGTTCCCCGGAAACGGCATATAAGTCTATTTGGGCCGGGAGATTACAGTCCGTATTTTTTTCGTCATACATGGTAAGCGGCGCATTTTGTGAATATCGAAGATTATTTTGGGTATAGGCGTTAAAAACCCCCTTGGATAGCGCTTCTTCATCAGACCCGCGGGTCCATACATTTTGTCCTTTTTTGCCGACAATAATGGCTGTCCCGGTATCCTGGCATAGGGGAAATACCATTTCTGCCGCGATCACGGCGTTTTTTAGCATTTCAAGTGCAACATATCGATCGTTGTCCGAAGTATCCAGGTCGCGAAGAACCGCCTTTAATTGTTTAAGGTGA
>JAUXEW010000175.1 GCA_030620375.1 Desulfobacteraceae bacterium
AAAAAATTTATAACGCTATGCCGTAAGGTGGCGTTATGGGGTTTATATGAAACATTCGGTGTAAAGCTGTTTTTTTTAAGGCTCTCTAATGCGTTCAAACAGCCAGCCCCATTAAAAGTTCACAGCCTGATGCCACCATTTATTGAGAAGTTACGAAATAAAATGATAACTAACTGAATCCATTATAAGTGTCAAGAAAAAAAGGCCAAAAACAAAAAAAATGGACGTCACACCATCTTAAGTGCCTATAACTCACCGGAATAAAGGGTTGTCAAATAAAATTTCGAGATGGAGTCCAACCGGTCGAAATTGTGGTCAATGTTTTTATTTTTGTTTGCGATTTCATTTCTGATGGTCGTTGCCATTGTTTTACCGAGTTCAACTCCAAACTGGTCAAACGGGTTGATGCCCCAGATAAATGCCTCAAAAACTGTTTTCGCCTCATAAAAAGATAAAAGACGCCCCACATTTTCCGGTGACAAGTCGTTTAACAGGATAGTTGATGATGGCCGGTTACCGAAAAAATGTTTTGCCGTGTTGTCGTCTGCTTTTCCTTGGGCCAATGCTGCCGGTTGTGAAATCAAATTTGCCCATAGTTCTTGGTGATTTGTAACCCCTCTGGATTTAGCCTGATATTGCTCGTACTGAGGGTTTATAACGCCGATAAAATCAATGGGGAAAGGGCGTCCCTGGTGCGCCAGTTGGAAAAAGGAATGTTGGGCATTGGTTCCCGGTTCACCGAAAATAATGGGCCCTGTCGGCTCTTCCATAAAATCCCCTTCTGCTGAAACTGATTTGCCGTTACTTTCCATATTTAATTGCTGTATATGAGGCGCCAGTCTGGATAACGGTGAAGCATACGGTATAATTCCTTGGGCAGAATATTGAAGAAAATTATTATTCCACACCGAGATGAGCGCGGCGATTAACGGCAGGTTTTTTTCTATGGCTGCGGTGGCTGAATGCCGGTCCATCTCCCAGGCGCCCTTTAGAAATCGCTCGAAAATTTCATACCCGAGATATATGCTCAACGGGACGCCGCCAACCGCAGATGTGACGCTATATCTCCCGCCAATGAAATCAAACATGTAAAACGATTGTAGAATCGGGTGTGTCGGATCATCACCGGGACTCCCTTTGCTGGTCACGGTAACAACGTGTTTTGACGGGTCCAGGCTGTTTGATTCCATGAAGTTATAGGCCTGGTGAGCATTGGCGAGAGTTTCCGCGGTCGTATAGCTTTTTGAAATCACTATCCACAGGGTCGTTTCAGGGTTGATCTCAGTTACGATCCTTCCGAAATTATGAATATCCACGTTTGACAAATAATGAATTTTTATCCGGGCATTCCCATAGGCGGTCAACGCCGTGGAAACAAATTCCGTACCTAAATAGGATCCCCCGATGCCAATAACGACCAGATGCTCAAACGTTTTTCCGGTGGATCCGGTTATTTTTCCGGACCGTATCGCATCGGAAAATGTTTTTATACGATCCCTTTCTTCTAAAATTTCCGACACGATATCTTCTCCATCCACCAAAATAGGAGCTTTGCTAAAATGTCTTGCCGCCGTATGAAGCGCAGCCCGGTTTTCAGTGGCATTTACGATTTCTCCGGCCACCATTGAATCGAACTTTCGTCTTACCTCTCTGATTTCAGCCAGCTCATAAAGAAAGTCCATAGCTGTTGCATCCACCCGTTGGCGAGAAAAATCAAAAAAAATACCACCGCCTTTCAGTGAAAACTTTTCAATCCTGTCATGGGTACTGACAAGATTTTTTAAATGTTTTTCAGGTTGATTCATGGCTTCCGCATATCGGGTCAACTTTTGCCATGCGGGAATATCTCTGAGATTTTGGTGTGGCATATGACCTCCTCTCAAATGGAACTATGATAAATCGTCATATGACTTAATGACTGTCGTAAAGGTATTGATAAATGTCGATTATTATCTCTTCGGAAAGTGCTGACATTGCATTTCCCATGGCTTCAACAAGTGCCTGGGGGGTTTTTTCTCGGCATGGTTTCTGCGTGGTATAGTTTTTTTGAAAAAGGATCCGTTTGCTGAGATCCGGTTCGATCTCTTTTAATAAAACGATATTCAAAGAAAGCACGGCTTCCCATGGCTCGCCGTCATGTTCATAAAATTCATCAATCGTCCCGGAAATTAAATATGACGACGGGTAAAGGCTTTCATGCGAAAAAATTCCCTTAAACAAAAGTGATTCCCGCATGTCCCGGGTAAAATAATAGGTAATGAGATCGCGCGGGTTGGCTCGCCATTTATGGTAATTGTAATTATCTCGATGAAATTTTTTTTCTCTAAAAACAAACTTGACCGTATCATATACGGGTGAGACCTGAAACCTTTCGATGCGCAACGTACACGGTAACGGCTTTTTCCCTGATATTTTCGGCGGATCATATTCAAGGGTATAAAAATCAACTTTTCTTAGGGGTTGGTTCATTCCAAAACAGCCCCCGAGGAAAAGACAAATGCATGATAGCACAACGAGTGGTTTGCCGATATGGTTCATGGATATAATCTCCACTATAAATTACTGATCTGTTCCAATGGTTCTTTCCGGTAATGGTTTACTAAAAATCAGAAGCGAGGGTTGATCTGCGATTTGCTCTACAGATCGATTCAAATGTCGACTGGTCTGTTCAAGGTTTTGAAGCGTTATCATAAGATGTCTTTGAAGACCCTCCAGGCTTTTATCGGTATTCTTAATCAAGTCCGCGCCTTCTCCGAGAAAGACGCCGGCCCTTTCCATTGATTGTGTGAAATCGGTGATCGCCCTGGAAAGGCCGGCTTCATTTTCCTGTATGATGCCATCAATTCTGACAAAAGCGTTATTGATATTGGCGACGGTGTCATTTACGCTTAGGATAAGGGAATTTGCTGATAATCCAGCAGTCTTTATCGATTCCATAAGACTGTTCCATTGCTGAGGGTCTAAAATTTGTTCCAGCTTTTCAAGAGAAGACCGGACATTTTCAGATATTTTTTTTACCTGAACGGTTTCAATCGACTGGTTGATGGTATCCAAAGTCGACTTTGCCCTGTCGGATATTCCCTTAACATCCAGGGAATTGAGCTGGTTTAAAACATTTTCTATGGCTTTCATGTATTTTTTAAGTTCAGAAGGTCTGGTACGCACTATCGGAAATTCTGACTCAAACGTTATTTTTGGAGAAAAATCCGGATCTCCGTCTCTTTGTTTTTCCAGTTCCACAAACATAATACCGGTAATGCCGATGGATTTGAGCTGGGCAACCATATCCGGTCCCAGCTTTATGTCCTTCTCAATTTTTAATACAACGCGAATAAGGGTGTCATCCGGAGCCACATCGATGGAGTCCACACGCCCTACGGTCACTCCCCTGTATTTAACAGCGGAATCCTTATCCAATCCTTGAACGGATTCGTCAAAATAAACGGCATGATATTTCCCCTTTTCCAGATAACCGGATAGCCCAAAATAGATAATAACGCTGGCACCAATGACAAACCCTAAAATGACAAATATTCCCACATTGAACTTTGTTTTTGTTGAAGCCATTTCTCCCCCCGACTTACTCCAAGTTCGGTCACCCGTGGCCCCCGTTTTTCAGCCGATAAACACAAGGGTTCTGGATGGACACTAGGCTAAGGGTTTAGACCATCTATTGAAAAATTGTCGGACCAATGGATTGAGACTATTTTCTTTTAAATCTTCCGGATTTCCCTGGGCAATGACACCTTTTGTTTGTTTGTCCAGCATAATAACCCGCTGGGCGATCATGAATATGCTGTCCAGTTCATGGGTCACAATCACCATTGTGGCATCAATGCTCTTATTGATATGTAGTACCAGTTCATCGATTTCCGCAGAAGTAATGGGATCCAGCCCTGCTGTTGGTTCATCGAGAAACAGGATCTTGGGGTTTAAAGCCAATGCCCTTGCCAGCCCGGCCCGTTTTTTCATCCCGCCGCTTAATTCTGACGGAAAATAATTTTCATAACCGTTAAGATCAACCATGGTCAGTTTTAAACTAACAATTTTTTCTATAGCGCTTTTTGAAAGTGATGTGTATTCCAAGATCGGCAATGCAATGTTTTCCGCAAGGGTCATGGAACCGATCAGTGCGCTGCTTTGAAACAATACGCCGATTTTTCTTAACACGTCATAACGCGCGTGATCATCACATGTCGTGATGTTGACCTTGTCGATTGTTACATTTCCGGAAGAGGGTGTTTCCAACCCGATCATATGCCGCAGCAAGGTGCTTTTTCCGCAACCGCTGCCGCCGAGAACCACAAAAATTTCACCGGTAAAAACTTCAAAACTGACATGGTCGAGTATGACGTCTTCACCATATTGGGCGACAAGATTTTCTACCTGTATAATTGGTTCTTTTCCCATAAGTGTTTATTTATCACCAGTAACTTCTCAGAATTGCAAAGAAGGAATCAAAAAGGATGATCAAAAAAATACTGCTGACCACTGCGGATGTTGCTGCATTACCAACGGCGTCCGCCCCCCCCCTGGTTTGAAAGCCTCTCAAACAACCGACCAAAGAGATAATAACCGCAAAGACAAAACTTTTCATCGCCCCCCATGTGATTTCAAAGAAGGTGAGGGTTTCCAGTGTCTGGGAGATGTAAGAGGTCATGGTTAAATTCAGCATAAACACCCCGATCACCAGCCCCCCGAGTATGGCGAAGATATCCGAGAAAAAAGTCAAGATCGGCACTACAATGATTGAGGCTATCATTCGCGGGGCGGTTAAGAACAAAACAGGTTCAAATCCCATTGACGTCAGGGCATCGATTTCCTCTGAAATTTTCATGCTTCCGATTTCAGCTGCAAATGCCGACCCCGACCTGCCGGCAACGACAATTGCCGTCATAATCGGTCCGAGTTCAGATACCATTCCAATAGCGACCAGAGATGCGACATAAATATTTGCCCCGAATTGCTGGAGCTGAAGTGACGACATAAATGCCATGACAAAACCCAGCAAAAAGCTGATGAGCGAAACGATCGGTAAGGCGTTGACCCCGATTTTTTCCATACTGACAAGGGTATCACTGATTCTTAAAGACTTCGGATGAGTAAGGATTCGAATAAAGGACAGGAATACGGAGCCCAAAAAAGAAATCATGGTTCTGGTATCGGCAGAATGGACCAGAGCGGATTGGCCGAGATTGACGACAAAGCCGTCTGTCTTTCCTGAAATTTTATCAGCGGGTTGATTGAGTGATTCAAAGTTAATGAAGGAAAGAATTTTATCGGTTATATGATGGGGGTCATCGATCTTAAAATTATGGTTCAGATTTCCCATCAACCGTTTTACTTCATCCAAAACCAACGCACCATAATCGTCAAAATAGGTGACCTGTTCCAGACCAACGGTGAGAAATTTTGGGGATCTGGATTTTATCATTGTGGAAAACGCTTTGATCAGGAGAGAAGCGGATTGAAAATCCATTTTGCCTTTGATGTGAACCGTCAGGGCACCTCTCTCTTTTTCAACGATATCAAAGGAACAGGATGGCAATTTACTGGTATTCATCATGGTTGAACCGAAACATCGAACACATTCCCCGGAGCATGCTGCGGGGTTAGCGAGCGAATTATAAGATAGACATAAAGACCTTGCGGTCGAAGATGCCCCGCTGCTGGCAGCAGGAAGCTTCCATTATACGGGTGGCGGTTTTCCAATCGTAATGAAAACAAATCTATCAACTCACAAATGGATTATCGTTTTGAACAGGAAATACATTCTGAAAGAATATCATGGATCTGGTCTAGAATGCTACAATCATCTATACAGTTTGGAAATTTTTCTCTTTCCATGCATTCTTCACACGGACTTTTGGTCAGATATCCGATTTCGAAGTCAAATCTGTATGTTAACACTCTTTTATTCTGAATGTACTTCATGCGCTTAAATCCGCACCTTTATTTTTAGATACCTACAAGAACTTTCTGTATAAACATAATTATGATAGCATTTTGTCCAAATAAAATCCAACCAGAAATTTTTGTGGGGTAGAATTAAAAATATTAGGTTCATCTCCCGATTAGTTGGTGTTAATTCAAAATAAGTGGGTTATCTCCAATTGAGCAGGTGTGATCCCAGAGGGTACAAGGGGTCAAGGATTCAAGGGTTCAAGTGACACGAAGTGACGCATCAGCGCTCAATGC
>JAUXEW010000254.1 GCA_030620375.1 Desulfobacteraceae bacterium
AAACACCTTGCGTATGGCGAGCCAGGGGGGTCGGCCCCACTTTGATTCTGCCATATCCTGATGAAGTTTCATATGAGGTTGTCAGAGGACCGAGGGCGGTAGACAGAGTACAGAAGCTGGAGGTGGGGATGCGGAGCCGCCGGCGGTAGGTGGGGCGGGACTTCCGTCTTCGCCATGGCTACGCCGCGTCAAGATGGCACGGTAAGCATGTGAAATTCGGAAGAATGAATTTTGGAGGAGGAACGATAAATTCGCAGGACAGCTGAAGGCTATTTATGAATAAAATATTATTTAGAAATTAGTATCTATTTGCTTTTGGACTTGACATTAGCGGAGATGATTGAGAATAGATGGATGATTCGGAAAGGAGGTGATGATCAGGGTCCAAAATGTTGTGTGAAGGTCAAAACGATACACCCTTAACCGCAAAATAAAGGAGGAGAAAAATGAGAAAAATCGGATTGTTCGTCATCATATGCACCGTATCCGTGGTTCTGGCTATCGGGTCCGCCGCTTTTCCCGCCGATAAAGTCAAATGGCGCATGGGCAGCACCTGGACACCTGCCATCAATCTGTATCATGGTGACAAGGCCATGATTAAATATGTTAAAGAAATGACCGATGGCAACTTTGAGATTAAATGGTTTCCTTCCGGCTCACTCATGAAGGCCTTTGAGTACTTCGATGCCTGCAGCAAGGGTGTGGTTGAAGCTGTGGGGGACTGGTCCAGTTACTGGGTCGGCAAGGATCCCGCCTTTGATTTCCTCGGTTCCATACCTTACGGCTTTACCAACATGGATTACGTGGTCTGGTATTATCAATTTGGCGGTGAAGCGCTCTACGATGAGGCTTACGGAAAATTCGGAATGAAATATCTCAACTTGGGCGCAACGACTTCTGAATCCGGATTTCGGACAACAGCCAAGACCGGGCCCATTAAAACCCTGGCGGATTACAAGGGGAAAAAATTGAGAACACCGGGCCGGTCAACCATCTGGATTCTGCAGCAGCTGGGCGGCACACCTGTCAAAATTCCCGGCGGCGAAATTTATCTGGCAGTGGAAAGAGGCACCCTGGACGGCGCCGAGTTCAGCGCCCCCGGAGTCGACTGGGAAATGGGTTTTGCCGAGATCACCAAGTACTGGAGTGTTCCCTGCTGGTTCCAGCCGGCTTCCCAGGTGGGCATGATGGTAAATCTCAAAGCTTATAACAAACTTTCGCCGCAGTATAAAGCCATCCTGCATACTGCCGCCAAGGCAGCGGCCATGGAAAGTCTCACCTTTTACGAGGCAGACTCCGGCAGAGCCATCAAGAAATTCAAAGAAAAGGGCACCGAGATCGTCAAACTGGATGAAGCGAGCCTGCAAAAGTTAGATGAATTGTCGGGTGAATACATCATCATGGCGCTCAAGGAGAGAGGCGGCCTTTTTGCCAAGATCCTAAAATCCCAAATGGATTACCTCAATACATATAAGGATTGGCGGGACATGACCGGAAAATTCGGTTTTGGTTTCCATCCGACCTATGTGGATAAGGTCTTGGCAGAGCTTGATAAAATGGGTGTCAAATAAATTGAGTCAGAGGCCTCTGGAAAATTTCCGGGGGCCTTCTTATTATCAAATTGACAATTTCTTTGCCATTGAAAGGGATGTGAATGCAGCTACAATCAATTCTTAAATCTATGGATAGCTTCAGTGAATGGTCCGGCAGGATATTTGTCTGGCTTATTATTCCGTTGGCCATTGTTGTTGTATTCGAGGTGATATCACGAAGAGTCTTCAACGCACCGAACATATGGGCGACTGAAGTGACTAACTATCTTTACGGCCCCCATTTTATGCTGGCGGCTGCCTATACTCTTCTTTATCGTGCTCATGTGAGCATTGACATCATTTATGGGCGCTTCACGCCGAGGGTCAGAGGAATTTTTGATATTATTACCCATCTGGTTTTCTTTTTCCCATTTTGCACGATTGTCTTCGTGCAGGGAATCGTGTTTGCCCAAACATCGTGGTCCATTCATGAAACCAGTGAGTCGGCGGCCTTGACTATTGTTCCCTTGATAAAGACAGTTATTCCGGTAACTTTCGCGCTCCTTTTGATTCAAGGAACGGCCAATTTTATTCGCAGCATCATGCTGGTCGCTAAAGGAAAAGAGATATGAGTCCGGAATTCATAACGATCGGTATGTTTGTCGGCCTGCTGATCGGCCTGTTCATGGGACATCCGCTTGCCTTTGTCCTGGGTGGACTGGCCGTCATATTCGGTTTTTTCGGTTGGGGTCCATCCAGCTTCTATATGTTTTTGGGTCAGACCTGGGGCATCATGGATAATTATATCCTTGTTTGTATCCCGCTTTTTATTTTTATGGCTCAATTGCTGGATCAATCCGGCGTGGCCGAAGATCTGTTTGACACCATGCGATACGTCTTCGGCCCCATCCGGGGAGGAATTGCCGTTGCGGTTGTTATCGTTTCCACCCTTTTTGGGGCCTGCACGGGTATCATCGGAGCATCGGTGGTTACCATGGGACTGCTCGGCATGCCGGTCATGCTGAAGTACAAATACAACAAACGACTCGCTTCCGGAGCCATTTGTGCCGGCGGGACCCTTGGGATACTGATCCCACCCAGCATCATGCTCGTTGTCATGGCCGACCAGGCGGCTGTATCCGTGGGCAAGCTGTTTGCCGGGGCCGTTATTCCCGGAATAATTCTTTCAACCCTTTATATTTCGTATATTTTAATCCACTGTTGGTTTAAACCTTCGGATGGACCCGCCCTTAGCGCTGAAGAGCGACAAGCGGTTTCTAATAAACAGTTAGCCAAAATGGTCCTGAAGTCAATGATCCCACCTATGATTCTTATTATAGGAGTTCTGGGCTCGATATTTGCCGGCATTGCGACTCCCACGGAGGCTGCCGGCGTTGGGGCCATGCTCGCTTTTGGGATGACCGTGGCGTATGGGAAGTTTACTTTCAGCGGTCTTAAAGCTGCCGTGGTCAACACCGCCAAGACAACGTCCATGGTCATTCTTATCCTTGTGGGTGCAGCCTGTTTTTCAAGCATTTTCATGGGATCCGGCGGCGGGGAAGTTGTCAAGGATTTCATCGTCGGCATCGGCTTTGGAAAATGGGGCACTTTCATCGTTATGATGATTATTTTATTTTTTTTCGGCATGTTTATCGACTGGATCGGCATTATCATGATCACCTTTCCGATTTTTCTTCCCATTGCCCAGGAATTGGGCTTTGATAAAATCTGGTTTATCGTTACCATGGCGGTCATGCTGCAGGACTCCTTTTTAACGCCGCCGTTTGGGTATGCTTTATTCTATCTCAAAGGAGTCGCACCTCCTGAAGTAAAGACATCGGACATTTACTGGGGGGCTTTTCCATTCTGGCGCCTCATGGAAGTGGGGTTGCTTATCGTCGTGATTTGGCCTTCAACCATCACCTGGCTGGCCAATGTGCTTGTGAAATAAAATGTCTGAAACTGCTGAACTTATCTTCGGAATTTGTGTTCTGCTGGCTGTCATTACCTTAACCCGGAAGTATCATACCTGGAGGGTAAAACGGGGTTGTATCCTTATTGTCGAAGCGCTTAAAGTTCAGGGTGCTTTTGACGCCAACTCAGCAATAGACCTTCCCTATGCTCAAAGAAGTTTATCAAAGATGGGAGTCAGAGATCACCGGTCAATGGCGCTGGATCACTTGGTCATTGATAATATTGTCAGTGTCTCTGAGGATGGCGGGTATTATCTTAAAGATCGTACACTTTGAGGGCAAAGGACGGATGAAAGACAAAAGAAGAACCTAAGATATCGGGATGCTCAACCCAACCTACGAATAAGCCATGGCCGATGTTGGAACCAAGCCTGCAAAATTTAACAGATGGTAAAGAATCGTGGTGTTGCTTTACGCTATGTCTAATTATTTAAAAATACGAAACCAACTGACCACGGACAACAATCTACCAACACTACCCTAATTCCGTATATTGATCAAAATGGTAAACAGTGCCCATCGTTTTTCTCATTCAACATTCGATGTTGGACGTTCGATGTTCGATGTTCATTTTTTTTCAGTAAAGCTTCCGCAGTCCCCCGGCGTAAAAATAACTTAGCGCTTATG
>JAUXEW010000122.1 GCA_030620375.1 Desulfobacteraceae bacterium
GGCTCTACCCAACCTACCAAAATCGCGACTTTCCGTTCAGGCATTAGTTAAGCTATACACCCTAAATTCACGGGATTATCCGTTAATGTTCTGTGTATTAGGGATTCAATTAAAGGTCCTGGCACATCAATTGCATTTTTTCGTTGAAACCCAGGTTCGTTTTTATCGATGGGTTCTTATTGTCGATTAGACTTCAATCCCGGCTCCGAAAGGGGAGCGAAAAGCAGGGAACCAACCGGATGGAATGTTATTGATAATTCAGTAAAGGGAGATCCTTCGTGCGATTTAAAAGTTTAATGTTAATTAAGCCATACTGCTTAGCAGCAATCCTCGTGATTTTGTACGTCGGGAATGCATTTTCACAATCAGACGCGATTCCTGACACGGAAAATTGCTTGCTATGTCATCGGTATCCCAGTATGGGACGATTTGACAAAAAGGGCATAAAAAGGATTTTTTATATAAACGATAAGAAATTTGCAAATTCTGTTCATGGAAATCTTCGTTGCAAAAGCTGTCATGTCGGGCTCGATGAAATCCCCCATACCGATATCAAAAAGGTGGATTGTTCCACCAAATGTCATGTAAAAGAGCCCTCCACCAACAAAGAATTTTCCCACATTAATATGATTGAAAAATATCAGGCCAGTGTGCATGGAAAGGGGAACAAGGCAAAACCGATAAGTTTTCCTGAAGATTTGCCTACCTGCAAAGATTGTCACAACAATTCGATGTATATTCCCTTCAGCGGAATGTGGGGTAAAAGCGAAGCGCTATCCAATGAAACCCTAGGCCGCTGTTTCGGTTGCCATCCGGAAAAACAGTGGGCCAAGAAATTTTATTCGCATTTTACCCAGCGCATGCGACGCCGCAGGAGTCCGGTCGAAATTATTGTGTTATGCACACGTTGTCATGAAGATAGCGAAAAAATGGCCCGTCACGGTCTCGAAACCGTAGACACTTATAAAGATACGTTTCACTGGGCTCAGGTAAAATTCGGGGTTGAAAACGCTCCGGATTGTATCAGTTGCCATGCACCGGTCGGATATACCACCCACGACATTCGTCCCAGAACCGACGCGATTTCACCGATTAATCCGGCCAATAGAGTAAAAACCTGCAGCAACCAGGGAGGCCTGCAAACATGTCATCCCGGTGCCACAGCCGGATTTGCCGGCGGCAGGGTCCATGCCTATGGCGTGAAAGCGCAGATGGTAGCTGGAAAGGAGATCGCCGACACGGAAAACCTGGATATGTCTCTGGTGCGCAAGCGGGCGGAATCCGATATTTCAGCGCAAGAAGCATTTTACTATACGATTTTAGAATATATCCGGTTGTTTTATAAAGTGCTCATCGGCGGCACCATCGGTTTTATGTGTTTGCATCAATTTCTGGCTTACCGGTCCGGCAGAAGAAAGCATGGTAAAACGGGCTGACTGAGATTTGCTTTAAAAGGATTATAAGATGTCAAATAAAGATTTGAATCCTGAAGTTTCGGCGCATAACAGTGCCGGTCCAGAAACGGGCAAAAGATATTTTATCCGCCTAAATCTTTCCGAACGATTACAGCATTTTATTTTATTTGCATGTTTTATTGTTCTGGCCGTCACAGGATTTATGGTAATGCTTCCGGAAGTTGTGGCCCAAGCCTTTGGAGGGGCAAGTGAAACCGTGTTTTTTTACAGGGGGATATTACATCGCATCGCCGGCATAATTTTGATATCGGTCGGTATGTATCATTTTTTATATCTGCTTTTTACCCGCGCCGGTCGCCGCTGGCTGATCGACATGCTGCCACGGCCTAGAGACTTGAAAGATATGATCTTCAATATGTTCTATTATCTAGGGTTTAAGAAGGAACCTCCTGAATTTGATCGATTTTCCTATAAACAAAAATTCGAATACGTCGCCCTTATTGCCGGAAGCATTATAATGTCCGCCACCGGTCTACTGCTTTGGACGGAATACAAATGGAGTAAATTTATTTTGGATATTGCGACGCTTGTTCACGGGATGGAAGCCATCCTGGCCTGTTTGGCGATCATGATATGGCACTTGTTTGAAGTTTATTTACTACCACGCAAATCCTCGATAAGCAAAACATGGATTACCGGTTTGATCGATGAGGATGAGATGAAAGACGAGTTTGCGGCGCAGTATAAAAAAATCATGGATGATCCCGCCCTCCAAAAGATTTATATTCACGGAGAAGATCCGGCAGATCAAAAGGCGAAAACTCCCCTCGAAGTGAAAATCACGGATTTAGCTAGAATCCACTAAAAATTATTTCAGTTAAAAAAGGGCTGTACATGATGAGTAAGGTTGGCAAAGCAATGAAGAAATTCCCAGCTTTTTTATTCAAATTTGTTACGATTGTGTTGTTTTGCATATTCGGGCTATGGCTGCTTAAGCTGGTTTATTTTCCTGAGCTTGAGCTTAAAAAATCGGTCGCCGCCGTCCAGCCCAGCGAAAAAGAAGACCTCTTTGGGCATATTCTGAAGCGTAAAGGGCCGGTACCCCAAAGCCATTTTCATCTGGTTGATGAGTATGTTGCGCAACCGGAACCCTACCCGCCTGTTTGTATGACCTGTCATGGAACCTATCCACACAGCAAGGGGGAAAAAGTCCGATCCCTTCTTAATGCGCATACCGGTTTCGTTGCTTGTTCGGTATGCCATACCCGCATGGATCCGGGTGACGAAGGTATGGATTTCGCCTGGGTTGACCGCAAGTCCGGGATGATCACCACCCAGTTCCAAGGTGGATACGGCAAATATTCCGCCAAAATTTACCCGGTAACGCTTGGCGCCGGCGGATCAAAGGAAATCTTCAGGCCGGTTGACGAAAAGGATGCTCAAAAGTTTATTGACTTAAAGGCTAAATTCACTCCTGATCAAATAGCTGAGGCCAAAATAAAGCTGCACAGCCACATAACCGAGAAACCGGTATTTTGCAATGATTGCCACAAGAAGGAAGGGTATTTCGATTTTGCTAAACTTGGATTCCCCCTCCAGCGGATTGATCACCTGAATTCCACCGAAGTCGTTGGCCTCATCGCTAAATATGAAAAGTTTTACTTTCCTTCTGCAATTGATTTTGGCCTGGAGAAACCGCTTGAGTAAATATGCGCCCTTTGATAAATCTCGGGGGCGGCGATGATTGATGGTTTGAAAATTATCGGATATTTAGAAAATGTCTAAATTACTTTTTATGATCTGGCTGTCCATTTCGTGTACTTTTATTTTTCTGGCGGCAAGTACCTGCCGGGCCCTGGACGAAGGCGGCTGCCTCACCTGTCACCAGTACCCCGGATTGGTGAGGCATGAAAAAACAGACGGATTCAAAGTGCTCCACATTGACGAAGAAAAGTATTTCAACTCGCCGCACGGTAAGTTCCGCTGCTCCCAATGCCATACCACCATCGCAAAGGTTCCCCACACCGGTGAAACCAGCGTTGACTGCACCACTAAATGCCATCAGGGCCATAATGGCAAGGTTTTGCCGCCAAACTATCCCTTGAGCAATTTTCACAAGAAAGAACAATCCTACATTGTCAGTTTGCAGGATCAATCATCCTGCCGCGCCTGCCATGCTTTATATCCTCATGGTGAGAACAAAGTCGTCCGGGCGTTGCTGAACATGCATACCGGGTTTATGCTCTGTGACGTATGTCACATCAAAAGAGATAAATTTAAGCATCTATCTTATGAGTGGCATGACACGGAAAACGCCGAATTCAGTGGTGAACCTTTTGGAACGTACTATAATCCTCATGCCAGCCAAGTCCATCCAAGTGAGCATTTTATTTCCCGTATAGCGGCTTTTGCATCCGAGAAAGGAAAAAAACGGGCGCTGATGAATACCTGGGACACCGCAAAGGCCGATGAATTCATTCTGAAAGAAAAAAACCTGAACCCTGATGAGAAAAACAAGGCCTTGGCTTATTTTCACCAGGACATTGAAAAAAAAGAGATCAGTGTGGCCTGCGACGAGTGTCATTCCACCCACAGCATCCTGGATTTTAGTAAACTGGGATTTGACCAGAAAAAGACTAAGGATCTCATTTATTTGAATATTAAAGGTCTGGTTACGAAATATAAAGTTTTTTACTTTCCACATCTATTCGAGCAATAAACGTTCATTCCACCATTCCCTTATTCTTTTTCCATTAAATTATATAATTTTCGAAACGCTTAATTATGATTTTGCGTACAAATTACTTTATTGCTTTTTTATGGTTGCTTCAGATCCCCCTGTTAACACTGGTGACGCCTGCCGGGGCGATACGTCTTATAGAGGTAAAGCCTCTTTTTGAGATAACCGATAAACTCAACCAGCCCAGCGATGTCGCTGTATCAAAAGACGGACGGATCTATGTCGTCAACGGCGTAAACAACCAAATCAGGATATTCAATCAAAACGGAAAATTTCTTTCTGCCTTTGGCGCCGGCGGTTCTGCAAATGGTGAATTCAGGAATCCCTTGGGAATTGACATTGACAAATCAGGCAAGGTATTTGTGGCGGATTCCGGGAACCATCGGGTACAGATATTTGATTCCAGAGGCCGCTTTATTGCCGAGATAAGCATCCCTTCGAAAAATAATCACCCCGCAGACCCAACGGATGTTGTCGTTGACGACTCCCGCCAGCGATGTTACGTCGTTGATAATGACAATCATTATATACTGGTCTACGACCTTGCAACCCTGAAATTAACCAAAACCTACGGCAGCCCCGGCACGGATAAAGGTGCCTTCCGCTATCCTTTTCTAATGACCCTCGACAAGCAGAGAAAACTTTACATCGTTGACGTTATTAATACCCGGGTTCAAGTACTGGACCCTGACGGAAAGTTGGTTGCCGTCATCGGTGGTTGGGGCGTTGAAAAGGGAGAATTTTTTAGGCCCAAAGGAGTCGCCATCGATAAAAATGGCAGAGTGTATGTCAGTGACAGTTATATGGGAGTTATCCAGGTCTTCGACGCTATCGGTACGTTTTACGCCGCGCTGGGTGACCCCAAAAATGGTGAGGTTAAAAAATTCAAGACCCCGGCCGGGCTGTTTGTGGACCATCGAAATCGGCTTTATGTAGTCGAAATGTTAGCAAATAAGGTAAGCGTCTACCAAATTCTGGACGCTATGGAATGAATCTTCGAGAAATGAAAAAAACGATATATTTGTATTTATTCATCCTATTTTTTTTACTGCTATTCAATTGCTCTAACGCAGGTGCCGCACCTGCTAAAAATCCCAATTCAGCCAAGGCTTGCGCCATATGTCATTATCGCTGGGTAGACACCTTTTTCATTGAAGGAAAAGGATCCGACCTGGTTGGGTACCAATCGGAAAAGGTTGTGGCAACGCCGGAAATGTGTTTTTCCTGTCATGACGGCAGCGTGAAAGATTCCCGGGCCAGGGTAAATAATGACAGCGGCCACAAGACCAATATGGCGCCGCCCTCTCATATGAAAATACCCGAGATATTCCCGCTGGACGAAGACGGTAAGATGCAATGTTCGACCTGCCACACGGCCCATGGCGTCCCGAGTGGAACGGGTGCCAGGGATACAATTTTTTTGAGGACCTCAAACAAGGATTCAACCATGTGCCGCCAGTGCCACCCGAATATGGATGGCGGCGTGATAGCCGGGAACCATCCGGTGGACAGCACCAAACAGGAAATTCCCCCCGGGCTGATCGCGCTGGGTGCAGCGGCCGGCTATAAAAAGAACCAGCTTATTTGCGAAAGCTGTCACACCGCCCATGGGTCGCTGAATGCAAGCTTTTTAGTCGAAACTACCGGCAATTCGGACCTATGCCTCGCTTGCCATCGTGATAAGGAAATTTTTACACCGGACGGTAAAAAAAAGCCTTTTCATGTCATCAATGTCGCGCCTCAAAAAGTAAAAATACCTGAAGAACTTATCGAAAAAGGCGCCAAATTGGGTGACAAGGGTGTCATTACGTGTCTGACCTGCCATAAAGTTCACAATAACAAGATAGAACACCACTTGTTATTAATACGAAAAGATGAAAAGTCCTCTTTATGCCTGACATGTCATGCGGACAAACAATATCTTGCCGACACCAAACACAATCTCTTGCATTCCAAAGCCGCTGAAAGGAATCTGGAAGGCAAAACCGTGGCCGAAGCAGGTGTATGTTCCGCCTGCCACCTGCCCCACAAGGCGGCCCGCAGACTTTCCGGGGAAAAAGATTTCACGACCCAGCTCTGCCTGAGCTGTCACGGCAAAGGTAAAATTGCCGAACGAGTGAATCTATCCGGTAAAACGCATCCGCTGATCGTCAATCCTTTCGAAAAACAAAACTCAAACGGTGCCTTGGGATCTTCGGATATAAAAAAACAGATGTTAACCCTGCCGCTTTTTAACAAATATGGCGTGCAGGATAAAAGCGGTAAAATGACCTGCGCCACCTGCCATGACCCGCACGGAGCGCCTGCGGATTCAATCATAAGCCCAACCGTCAAAAATGGCAAAACAGATAAGTCCACCTTATTTTTAAGAAAACAATCACCGGAAATTTGCCGTGAATGCCATAACAACAAATTTGATATCGCCGATTCCAAGCATGATCTTCAAAAGACGGCGCCGGGCGAAAGAAATATCCTGAGCCAAACACTTTCAGAATCCGGACTCTGCGGGAGCTGCCATCTTGTGCACGGGTCACAGAAAGGTTTTCTGTGGGCCAGACAGTCGGCCGCTGTCAATGGAAACAACAGTGTGCAGGGTATGTGCTACAGCTGTCATAACGAAAAGGGAATTGCCAAAAAAAAAGTCCACCACGGTTATTCCCATCCGATTAACATCGCGCCTTCTAAAAAAGGACTGTCCACCAACCTGCCGCTTTTGGACCATAATGGGAAATATGCTAACGGCGGTATCATGACCTGTCATACCTGCCACGATCCCCATAAATGGCACGCGGATTCAAACAGAGGAAGCAAAAGCCAAAATGAAAAAGGCGATAAAAAAACCACCTCATTTTTAAGAAAACAGTCGCCGGAAATCTGCCGGGAATGCCACAATGATAAATTTTATATCGCCAACTCTAAACACGATCTGAATAAAGTGGCACCCGGAGAAAAAAATATCTTAAAGCAAACTCCTTTGGAATCAGGACTTTGCGGGACTTGTCACATTGTACACAATGCCCGGCAAAAATATTTGTGGGCCAGGAAAATGCCGATGGAAATTAAAGGCACGCCGGAGCAGTTGTGCCTGGGCTGTCATCGTGAAAAGGGCCTGGCCGCAAAAAAGGCCATCAAGGGCTATTCCCATCCCGTAAACATCGCGCCTGCTCAAAATGGTTTGAAAACGACCTTGCCGCTTTTTACCCCCAATTCCAAAACGACTGAAAACGATGTCATGACATGCTTTACCTGTCATGATCCGCATCGCTGGGATCCGCTGAAAACTGCGTCTGAAGACCATTTTGATATCGAAGGCAACGCGCAAAACAGCTTTTTAAGAATAGAAAATTCACCTTCCCCCAAGCTTTGTGAAAACTGTCACGCCGACAAAGCCACCATTGAAATGACCGATCACGATCTTACCATAACAGCGCCTGCTTCCAAAAATATCATCGATCAAACTCCGGAGGAGTCCGGCACCTGCGGTGTCTGTCATCTCGTCCATAACGGTAAAAATCAGTTCAAGCTTTGGGCCCAGGGATTTGGCGGGGGTGACAGCCTCATGGATACCATGTGCACCACCTGCCACTCTGAGAAGGGTTGGGCCAAAAATAAAATACCGCTGATTTCCACCCATCCCATCAGTAAAATTGTGAATATGGAACATGACTTTATGCGCCGCCGCAGTTACATTCCCCTTTTCCACCCGACTACCGGTGAACCGGTTAAAACCGGAGAGATTTCCTGCCCCTCCTGCCATAATGTCCACCAATGGAATCCTGCGTCGAAAAATAAAGGCCAGGGCGCCAATCTGGAGGGCAATGCGACCAACAGTTTTCTCAGATCACGATCGGCGATTCTGAAGTGCAAGGACTGTCATAACGTCGATGCCTTGTTCAAGTTTAAATTTTTTCACAACCCCAGTAAACGTAAAAAACAATCGAAATAATTAGAGTCCTAGTTGTGAATTCTTTGCATTTTGTGTAAAAACATTTTATTGGGCTATTTACCCTGTCTTCAAATGAATGAATATTTTCGATTGAATATTGAATATTTAAGGTCCACCTCCGGCGGATCAATTTTAAAAAGGCCTATCAAAAAAAATGACGGAGCGAAACGACATCCTCAAATATTCAATCGTCAA
>JAUXEW010000318.1 GCA_030620375.1 Desulfobacteraceae bacterium
AGAATGAAAAAGCTGGGCATCCGGCGCTCATGACGGAATCCCAATATATTAGGAAATTCCCAGTATATTGGGTCATATAATTTCTTCTTTTTTCTATCCTGAAAACCAAATCAAAACATATTTATAATAATTAAAGCCATTTGGAAGCAATCCAAATGGTTTTCTTATTTATGGCACAGTAATTGAACTATTAATATTAAAAAATTAATTCTAATCACCAACCACAAGGGAGGTAAGCAATGGAAAGGAAAAAGTATTCCCATCAGCAACAAGCGGAGGCGGATAAAAGCAGCCGGCTCAACCGTCGCCAATTTCTTAAAATCGGATCGGCCGGGGCTGTCATAGGCGCCATGGAGATGGTCAACGCCCCGGCGAAATTGGCTGCTGATGCAGCCAATGAGGCGATCCAAAAGGATGTTGTTGAAAATCACGATCGTTTCCCGGTTAAAATTAGTTCTGATTATAAACCATTTCCCCAAAAAAATACGGTGTTCAGTCAAGCTGTCGGCGGTACCCACAAAACTCTGGGTCCGCTTGCCAGAACCTTTGAACGTTACGAATGCGACGACTCCAAACCCGGCTTTACCCGTATCGATTGGGCCCTGCATCATAGCACCTGGTCAATAGAGCATTCCGCAACACCGGGGTCTAAATTTGGCACGCCCAATGTAGGGTGGTACGGCTGGAAACAGAAGACAAAAAAGGAAAGAGAATCTTTCCTCGATTTAGACTATGTGTATGATGAGAAATATCAATTTAAAAGTAAAAAAGAAGCGGCGGACTCTATCAAACGAGCTGCGCGACTGTTCGGCGCTGAACTAGTCGGCATTACCCACCGCAACAAAAAATGGGATTATTCCGAGCATTACAATCCCATGACCCATGAAGAAATTTCATGGGATAAGTTTCCCTTTGAGCCCAAATCAGTGATCGTGTTGGCGGTTGAAATGGATTATGAATCCATTGCTACTGCGCCGTCTTACACCCTTGAAGGGGCGATCGGCGAAGGGTATTCAACAATGGCGGTGGTTGCCTATCAACTGTCCATTTTTCTTAAATGCTTGGGGTATAAGGCTGTTGCCGCGGGCAACGATCTGGGGTTAAGCGTGCCCTATGCAATTCAGGCTGGTTTAGGAGAAGGCGGCAGAAACGGACTTCTAATCACATACAAATATGGGCCGAGAGTCAGGCTCTGTAAAATCTATACCGAGCTGGACTTTGTGGAATACGACAAACCCATAACCTTTGGCGCCTGGAGTTTTTGTGAGAGATGTCAACGGTGTGCCGATGCATGTCCTGCAAATGCGATCTCCAAAGATCTAAAACCCAGCATGGCGCCCACCCATGATAATCCGGAGAAGTGGTTCAACAATCCGGGTGTGGATAAATGGTATTTGGATGCCAAAAAGTGCTTTGAATACTGGTGCAAGGCCAATAATTCCTGTGGCACCTGCATCGCTTCCTGCCCATACAACAAACCGGATTTTTGGCATCATCGTATGATTGATAAGTTCAATGCCATTTTGCCCGGCCCTGTTCACAGTTTCATGCGGGAAATGGATATCGTCTTCGGTTACGGCAATACTTTTGATGAAAAGGCTGTAAAGAAATTTTGGGCCAGCAATGGAAGGAAATATCTCGGCTTTTAACCAGCTGTTCCAAATTCTAATTCTAATTATAAAAAGGAGAAATACAATGGGAATTTTCAACGGAATTGAAATCTTATTTTTTGTATTAGGGGCTATGACCGTTTTATCTATCAACGGCATTGTTTTCTTAAGAAAAAGATACCCTTTTCGGTGGTATTCCACCATGGTGGCTGGACTTGGTGCCGTCTTAATACTTTTTACGGTTGCCTGGTCAGTGAGCAGTATTCTCGAGGGCGAAACACGCTCGGCCGGGATGGGAATTTTGGTATTTGGTGTACAGGCCTTGATCTGTTTCGGTCTGACACGACAATTGGTCGTAAAAGAGATGAAATAGGCTTTAGCATCTAATACCGGGTAGATTTAGCAAGATCAAACTTTTAAACGACTCCATCCCCGCTCAATCATCAACCCAGCGAATCTTGTTTTGAAGCATGTGAACTAAGATGGCATTACAGCGTACAAACATGGATCGGCAAAAAAGGATTGGACGATTTTTTGACTTAAAAACGATCATCCAACTGCTTGCTGTCTTAACTCTTGTTGCAGCCTATTTCATCGGGTTTTCCCTGGGCGAAAAAAATGAGTTGGTATATCTGCAGAAGCACTATCCCCAGGGAACGTCGTTTAAAAAAGTCAGCACCAATCCGCTACTGTTTGAAGTTTTCCCTAGCAGCAAAAACACCTATCATCATTATGTTGCGATTGAAAAAACACATGGTTACGGAGGCCCGGTGACTGTGGGTACCGAAGTTGATGCGTCCGGAGTCGTTCAGCGCGTTTTGCTGATTGACCATAAAGAAACCCCGGCCTTTATTAAAAAGATCCAGGAACACCAATTCTTTGAGCAATTTATCGGCAAGAAAGTTTCGGCGCCGCTAA
>JAUXEW010000292.1 GCA_030620375.1 Desulfobacteraceae bacterium
GATGTTTGCTTCTAAATCGAGTCGCTTAAAGAGCGGCTTGTGATTATCAAGAATAAAAAACGAACTGGCCATATCCAAGGGATTCCGTATAGATGTCCCGGGATTGTCAATCCATTGACGCAGGTCCACTCTGATCTCGTCACTGAACTTCGGCACCTCAAAACCGTTAATCGTGAATAAATCGGTGAACATTACGCCCAGTCCGCCACTTACCGAAATCAATGCCAACTTTTTACCCTTGGGCTTTGGCGCCAGCAACAGCATTTTGGCCGTATCCAGCATTTCATCAATATCGTTGACCATGATTGCCCCGGCTTGATTGCACATCGCCTCCCATGCGACGTTAGACCCGGCCATGGCACCGGTATGAGACAATACGGCACGGTTCCCCGAATCGGTCTTTCCCCCTTTCAATACGATGACGGGTTTTGCCTTTGCCGCGGTACTCAAGGCATTTCGCAGGGCTTCGCCGTCACGTGTTCCTTCGATGTAGACGCAGATAACCTCTGTGTCCGGATCCTCAGCAAGATACAACAGGCTTTCCACGGCACCAAAATCGCACTCGTTTCCGTATGAAATGGCCTTGGCAAAACCGATGCCCTTGTCGGCTGCCGCATAAACCGGAGTCATGGATACCCCTCCGCTTTGACTGATGATGCTGATCCTTCCATTCTTTATCCTGGGCATATCCACCCGGTAACTCAAACCCGTATTCGGGCAGTAAAATCCCATACAGTTCGGACCGATCAAACGCATACCGATTTTTTGAGCGGCCTTGACGATCTCGGCTTCTTTGGCTGCTCCTTCATCCCCCTCCCACTCCCGGAAACCGGAAGTAAATATCACCGCGCTGCGCACCCCTTTTTTAACGCAATCCTCTATTATCGACGGCACAATTTTTGCCGGTACAGACACAACCACATGATCCACCGGTCCGGGGACATCCAGCAGTGACCCATAAGTTTCGAAATCTCTGACCTGTCCTTTCGGATTAATTGCGTATAACTTTCCGGAAAACCCTTGTTTTTGATGGGCGAGTAAAAAACCCGGCCCTCCAACCCCTTTGCTGGACTCTCCCACTACGGCTACCGATCGAGGATGGAATAGCCGGTCTATCTTCTTGAAATGTTCTGATCCACCTTCCATTAATTCTCTCCTTTTACCAAGTTTGACAGTCCGGTATCTGCCCTTCGTGCAAAAAGGCCACCTGGCTGCAGTAACTTTATGCCGGCTTTTACCATATTCTTTAATTTCTTGACAGCGTTTATTTTTCCACCCATCCAAATGTTTTCTCGACCGCCTTTTTCCATCCCAGCCAGCCCTTTTCGCGCTTTTCTGTTGTCATAACCGGTTCCCAGATTTTGTCTACAGACCAATTTTGACTTAGCGCGTTAAAATCAGACCAAAATCCAACCGCCAAACCGGCGGCATAGGCCGCCCCCAGGGCGGTGGTCTCTGTAATACGGGGCCGAATCACCGGAACATTTAAAATATCCGACTGAAACTGCATTAACAGATCGTTACCGACCATCCCGCCGTCCACTTTAAGCCGGTTTAGGGTTACACCGGAATCTTTGTTCATGGCCTCTACGATATCCCGGGTCTGGTATGCACTGGCCTCAAGTGCTGCACGCGCAATATGGTTCTTATTGACAAAGTGGGTAATCCCCACGATCACCCCTCTGGCATCCGAACGCCAGTATGGCGCAAACAACCCGGAAAATGCCGGAACAATATAGATATCACCACTGTCATCAACGGTTCTGGCCAAATCCTCAATCTCCGGTGCGCTCGAAATCAGGCCAAGGTTGTCCCGCAGCCATTGTACCAAAGCACCGGCAATGGCGATTGATCCTTCCAGGCAATATACCGGGTCTTGTCCTCGCACCTGATATCCTACCGTTGTAATCAGACCGTGGCGGGACTTAACCGGCCTATTGCCGGTATTTAAAAGAAGGAAACAACCGGTTCCATAAGTATTTTTAGCGTCGCCCGTTGTGAAACAGGCCTGGCCGACCAAAGCGGCTTGCTGGTCACCCAGTGCGCCGCATACCGGAATTTTGGTTTTAAAAGGTCCATCGGTTTTCGTATGTCCCCAGGTTTCGTCATCAATCGAAGGAACGATGCGAGGGAGAATTTGTTTAGGGATATTTAGAATTTCGAGAATCTCTTCATCCCATTGGAGGGTTGTTAAGTTCATGAGCATGGTCCGACTGGCATTTGTCACGTCGGTGACATGTGCGCCGCCTTGAGGACCTCCGGTAAGCCACCATATGATCCATGTTTCAATAGTACCGAAAAGGGCATCTCCATCTTCGGCCGCTCGCCTCGCCCCTTTAACATTATCAAGAATCCACTGAATTTTAGGTCCGGAAAAATAGGTTGCGATGGGAAGGCCGGTTTTATCCCGAAAGCCGTCCTGACCGTATTGTTCGGCCAATTCGCTGCAGATATTGTCGGTACGGGTGCACTGCCAGACAACCGCATTATAAAAGGGCTTGCCGCTGATTTTATCCCACAGGACAGTCGTCTCTCGTTGGTTGGCAATCCCGATGGCGGCGATATCATCACCGATAATGCCGGATTTATTCAGACAGCCTTGAATAACAACCTGCGTATTTTGCCATATTTCCATAGGGTTATGCTCGACCCATCCCGGTTGGGGAAAAATTTGCTCATGTTCTTTCTGGTCTACACCCACGATATGGCCGTTTTGGTTAAAAATGATGAATCGATTGCTGGTGGTGCCCAAATCAATGGCACCGATATATTTTGCCATGGTTCTTTTTCCTTTTTTTTGCTGAACAGCTCAACCGCCTGTCAGCTCAATAGGGTTATACTTATTAGCCGCGTAAATTTAGTGCTTTTCGTGGCAAAAAATAATGAGTTTGGCTCATTAGCTTTACCATTACAAGAAGTTACAAGCGACTAAAGCGAAATGGCGTCCATCCGGAAATGATAGCTTTTTCCCTAAATGAAAAGAGATTGATCGTTAACGGACTATATTGATAGTTGACTTAAAACAGAATTCATGCTTATTTTTTAAAAGACTATTACGCTCCATATCCTTTCGATAAAAATATTATTATTTCTAGTGTCCATCCAGAAATGGTAGATTTTGGTTCAGAGCAAGGCCTGAGCGATTTTGAAACCGCAGGAATAGCGCGCTATTTTGAGGATTTCAAAAGAGCGAAAACGAAGCTCTGGGC
>JAUXEW010000153.1 GCA_030620375.1 Desulfobacteraceae bacterium
CGATAAAACGATCGAAAAATACATTGAAAAACTAAAATTTCAAGTTGATTATGATATGCAGCTGGCTGATGCGATACGTCATTCAAAGGCAAAAATCATACTGGGATATTTTTTTCAAGATTATGAAAATGTAGGGCATCAAACCGAGGAAGAAATATCGATGCATGAAGAAAATGTCCAGGGATCACTTTATAAGTTTGAAAATTATACCTCCGAAGCCGCCCTGAACGCCCCATTGATAGAGGTAATGATTCCGCAATCCAATATCACGGTTATTTCAAACGCATCCGAATATTCAGGCGCCATAAATATATTCCCGGACCGGGATGGTGTGGTCCGATGGATGCCGGCAGTGCTTAAATATAACGAAATGCTGTATACCCCGATTTCCCTCATGGCACTGAGCGCCTATTTGGAAGTACCGCTTTCGGTTACGATTGCTGAATACGGCATAGAATCATTAGATATCGGCGGATTTCCCATACCCACGGATGAAAAGGGACGGATAATGGTCAATTATCGAGGACCACAGCAGAGCTTCCCGCACATTCCCATTACAGACATACTGCAAGGCGGAATTCCTGAAGATGCGGTTCGGGATAAAATTGTACTGGTAGGGACAACCGCCACCGGCCTGTATGATATGCGTGTTACGCCGTTTGAAACCGTATATCCCGGAGTTGAAATCCATGCGAATGTCGTGGACAATGTCTTATCACAGGATTTTCTGAAACAACCGGCCTGGGCATCGATCTATGATCTCCTCGTCATTATCACTGTGGGCCTGCTGCTTGGTTTCGTCCTTCCCCGAACGGAAGTCGTGTACGGCAGCCTGGCCGGGGTTTGCCTGTTCTCCGGTCATATTTTGTTCTGCCAACATCTGTTCGTTGATAAAGGGCTTGTCTTGAACATGACGTATCCCCTGGCCGTTATCTTGTTAATATATATTAGTATCACCGTCTATAAATACCTGGCCGAATCCCGGCAAAAACGATTTATTAAAGACGCCTTTTCAACTTACCTTGCCCCTTCAGTCGTTAAGCAACTGGTGGAATCTCCGGAAAAACTGGTCTTAGGTGGAGAAGAACGCGAAATTACAGCATTTTTTTCAGATGTCCAGGGCTTCACCGGCATTTCCGAAAAACTCTCGCCAAAGGAACTGGTTGAGCTGTTAAACGAATTTTTGACAGAGATGACCGATATCGTCCTCAATCATGAAGGAACGGTTGATAAGTTTGAAGGGGACGCTATTATCGCCTTTTTCGGGGCGCCTAACTATATTGAGAACCATGCGGAAGTGGCATGCCGATCCTGTATTGAAATGCAGAAAAAACTGGCCGAACTCAGGCTCAAATGGAAATCAGAAGGAAAACCGGAGCTTAAGATGAGAATCGGGCTCTGCACCGGAACGGCGGTTGTGGGAAATATGGGATCTAAGAATCGCATGGACTACACCATGATGGGAGATACGGTCAATACCGCCGCAAGGCTGGAAGGGGTAAACAAGATATACGGTATTTATACGCTGGTTAGCGAAAGCACATGCACTGCAGCGGGAAACGGCATTCTTTCCCGGGAAATCGATTCCATCAATGTTGTGGGAAAGGGAGAGCCGGTTAAAATATTCCAGCTTTTGGGCGAGCCGCAAGACGTTGACAAGCCGATGCTTGACACGATCGAACGGTATACAAAAGGACTTGATGCCTACCGCACGCGCGCCTGGAATGACGCCATCACCTTTTTTAAAGCTGCCCTGGAAGAATCGCCTGATGACGGCCCGAGTAAAACCATGTTGAATCGGTGCCACGAATATTTAGAAAATCCTCCGGACGAAAATTGGAACGGATCATATTCCATGGCCACCAAATAGCCTAATTGAGAAGTTGCTTGACATACTAACAGGTTTATGAGAATTACAAAAAGCAACTAAACCTCTTTTCACCCATGATAATTGAAGCCTCCCCGCAGCAAGCTACGGGGAATCTTCCAAGTAAGGAGTTTAGACTATTTTTATTTCGCTCGCTAACCCCGCAGCAAGCTACGAGGAATGCGCTCGCATTGCTTGTTCAACCATTACGGGAGTCATACCATGCAAAGATCGTTAAATTATGTTCTAATTACGCTATTGGCCTTGTTTTTATTAATGTCGGCTAATCCGGTAAAAGCAGCGGAAGAAATCGGGGGACGGGCTTTTTATGATCTCGGTGTCTTTGCTTTTGAGGATGGCGATTATACGGGCGCTGAAGAAAATTTTACAACGGCGCTAAATTATGAACCGGACAATCCCGTCTATTGGCATTATTTGGGAAAAGTCTTTTTTAAAACCGACCGATACCAGGAGGCCGAAGACGCTTTTAAGAAAACGATTGCGTTGGATCCAAAACTTCCGGGGCTGCAATATGATCTGGCATACCTCTACTTTAAGAAAGCCGATTATACGAAAGCGGCGGATCTTTTTTCGGCTATTGTGTCGGATGATCCCGGAAATGTCCTGGCCAATTATTATGCCGGGATCAGTTTACACAAACTTCGTCGCTATTCCGCCGCGGTGAATTATTTTACGGCTGCAGCGGATAAAAGCCCGACCATTAAGTCCAGCGGATACTATTACGCCGGAACTTGCTATAACAAAATGGGAAGAACAGATAGTGCCCTGGAAAAATTTCAATATATCAGGGATCATGGAGATTCTGAATCGCTAAGGCAAAATGCCATCAAATATATCAAGTCTATTGAAAGCAAACAAAAGGCAATGAAGCCATATGGTTTATATGCGAAGATCGGCTACATGTATGACGGTAACGTGATGCTTGATCCCATTAATGAGGATCTCTTTACGGGTAAGGAAGACGGTGCGATTGTGGGCTATTTTTCAGGCACCTATGATTTTATTCGACGGGAAGCCTATAAAATCGGGGCCGGCTACAGCCATTACCAGTCATACTATTTTGACTTGAGTGAATACAACCTTATCGGCAGTACCGTTAACGTTTATGCCAAATATAACCTGTTCCCGTTAATCCTGGGGTTCAGCATCCTTCCCTCGCATTACTGGCTGGACGGTGACGATTACCTGGAACGCTACCAGTTTCGACCCGAAATTAAATACAACGTCAATCAAAATTTAACCGCTAAAGCATCTTACAGTTACCACATCGTCAATCATATCCAGAATAATGATAAAGACGGGCATAATAATGAAGGCTTTTTTAGTTTTGATTACAGGATGCCGAAAGATATTGGATTCTTCTACGGGGGGATCGGACTTGAGAGGTTCAGCGCAACCTCTTCCGATGAAGACTTTTCCCGATTAAAGGCCTCCGTCGGCATATCCCTTAAAGACTCATCATCGGGCGTTTACGTGAATCTGCTGGGGGAATATAATGACAGGCAATATAACAATATCGATTCATTTTACTTAAAAAAGCGCACGGACGACAAATATTATGTTTCCATCTCTCTTTCACGCAAAATCCTCTATGACTGGCTCAGCATTTCAGTTGAATACAATTATACGAAAAATATTTCCAATATTAGTGATTTTGAATATAAAAAGAACGCGGGCAACTTGTCTCTGACAGCAAACTTATAATTGGGGAGACCGAGCATGAGTGTAATAAACAGAAAATCCATTTACCTTTTATTGACGGCAATAATTCTATTGATTACAGTCCCTGCATTTGGGTCCGGCAGCGCTTCATCCGAGCCGTTGCTTCCGGAGGGTCTGGTTATCGAAAACACCTATAAACCCGGTATCGGATTGCCGATCGGTAAGATCCTGCTGGTTCAGGGCCAGGTGGTCGTCATTCATGCGGATGGTGCAAAAGGCTTTTATGCCAAAAACGATCAATCTCTTTTCAAGGGTGATAAAATCGTTACCCTGGCAAAAGGGCGCATCCGTATTAAGCTGAACGACGACAGCATCATTACACAGGCTTCGGAAACAAAGCTGGTTCTCAACAAGGTTGTTTACACCCTCGAAAAGAAATCCCGGTCTTCATTTATCGGGATGGATAAGGGAAAGGCCCGTTTCCTGATTAAAAAACTGGTTGATTTCAAACACTCAGAATTTAAGGTTAAAACCAAAACAGCGGTCGCCGGTGTTCGCGGATCCGAGTTTATCATCAGGGCCACAGATCTTCTTACGGAAATCATCACCCTTGAAGATACCAAGCTGGAAGTCTTAAGCCTTGCCATTCCGTGTAAGGATTTCAAGGGGTTCCCGCGTCCGCCGGAGTGTGAGGTAAAACCCATTATCCTAACCGACTTTGAAAAAACCATCGTCATGCTGGGTGAACTCCCGTCTGAAACGGAACTCGTAACACCGGTTGACATCGAGGAAATGGAAAATGATTTCACGGTTACACCGGATGCCGCCGCGCCCGAAGGGGCGGGGGGCGTCGAACCGGCACAGGAAGGCGCCGGTGATGCCGAAGCACCCGCTGAAACCCAGGTGGTAGTGGCCGTCGAGGAAATCGTGGAGCCGGAACCTTTAGTGGAAGGGCCGCCTTCTGCTCCGGATTTTACACCGATTCCTGACCAGCCGGACCCGGGAATGGATTTGCTTGAAGATTTTGCCAAAGGCTCGCTCCCGGATTTTCCGGAACTGCCGGGGCTCGAACCGTAATAACGGGTTTTAGTTCACTTCAAACCTAAGATCACTATTTTGTCTATATTACTAAGTGGTTATCATACATCGACAAAACGTTGTCGATTTGGAGGCGCTAAGCGCCTATGGTCAGTTATCGGATGGGTCGTTGTATGTTATACGGTCTGCTTTAACACGGCCGTTGCGTCCTCTTTGTCCGTCAAGGTGGTGGATTCCCGGGTCGACATAGAGGCAAATCAGGTGGCGGTAGGGGATGTGTTAAAGGCCATATCGGATCAAACCGGAATCGTTCTAAACCTGATCGAAGACTTAAGAGAACCGATATCCCTGCACCTAAAAGGGATATCGATCGAGACATGCATTCAGCAGCTCATGGTAAATCAGAATTATGTATTGCTCTTTAAGAAACTGGGCGATCATGAGTTTATTCCGATAGAACTCAGGGTCTTTGAAAGCGGCACGGTTATCGCGGAAGATAACAAACCGATTCAAACACCAGCGTATAGTGACACGAACCAATTGGCGGCACCTCACCCCAACGACCCCATGAAACCGTATGATAGAGATACGTTTTGGCAGGAGTTCGGGGACGGCGACAGGCTTGTCGGTCAAATTACCGCCGACACCGAAGCGTATGGAGAGGGAATTGAAGATATCGGGATTCGGATTACAGGCATTGCACAAAATTCACCATTTAAAAAGATCGGGCTGGAGCCGGGAAATATTATTCAAAATGTAAATGGCCGGTCAACCCGCAATTTAGATGATTTGATACAGGGTATTCATGCGGCTTACGAAGAAGGAACGCCCATGATCAGGATTGCACGGCAAAACAACAACCATAAGTTCGATCCGATTTATATCAATTTTATGCGGCATCAGCATTAAAAGGGAGAGAGACACATGAACCAAAAAAAGAATTTCGTCATAATGATGGCTGTAGCTGTCGTATTAAGCGTTTTATTGGGGTCAACGAATGCAGCAGCTACTATAGACAATGTTCGTTGTATTCTCTGGCAGGGAGATCCCGCCAAGTACCATACCGCGATCAGCGGACAACAGGCTCAGCTGAAAGGGGTGATTACAACAACCGATACGGGTACAACGGTCTGGTATCAATGGATTTTCGGCGACGGCGAAGAAACGGATCCGGTTTCGCTAACCGGCGCTACAAAATATAATGTCGCGGAAAATTATACATATACCGGCGCCGTGGGAACCCCCATTACCGCACAGTTACGGGTGGCGGACAATTCGGACATGGTTAACCCGGTAACGGACACCTATCTGCTGGTCATCGCCGAAGAAATCTTGGATGCACAAGTCAACATCGCCATCGACAAGGGACTGTGGTATCTTTACAATAACAGCTATAACAGCACCAGCTTGCACACGTTCGACGATTCGCCGCTTATGGCATGGAGATATTCGTCCTACTATGCTTCACCAACAGCCTCCGCAGTCCAGGCATTTGCCATCAACAATCATAAAATTAACGGAAATACAGATGAGGACCCTTATGTAGCGACAGTTCAGTTAGGTATGAACTGGCTGATTCAAGGATACTACAACACCCCTGCTAATCCGATGCTTAAAGCGTTACCAATTGCACCCATCCAGCGTAACAATATAGATGATCCTGAAGCGGGTCAGGCCTCACCCAATGGCTACGGCATTGAAGTTAAGGATTCTGGTTCTCGGCCCATTTACCAGGGAGGCCAGGTAATGGACGCCATCATTGCGTCCGGGGTTCAGCCGGAAGATGATACCGGCCGGGATTTTACGGATAGAGGTTCCAATTGGACATTTGGGGAACTGCTCCAGGATATGTGCGACATGTATGCCTGGGGCCAGTATGACGGCACCACGGGCTCATACGGCATAATCGGCGGCTGGCGCTATTCTTGGAACCAATGGGGGGACAATTCCGCCTGCCAGTGGGCGGCCATCGGCATGATCCCGGCCCAGGAACCGCCCTGGGACTGCGTTGTGCCGGAATGGGTGAAAACGTATAATGCAAACTGGCTGGAATATTCTTATTCCCAATGGAATGCTGATCTTTGGGGAGGTTTTGGTTACACCTCCCCTGGGCATGGTTGGGGAACCTCTCCCTCCGGACTTGTTCAAATGCCGTTTGTGGGCCAAGTCGGATTTGATGATCCGTTCACACCGGATGATGATCGAGATCCGAAATGGATTCGTACAGAACGCTATCTTGCCGATAACTGGAACACCTTTTTAACTAGTATTCCTTATGCATGGTATGCGTTTTCCAAAGCCATGCGATTGGCTCAACCTCAACCGGTCGAAAGATTTGTTTCTAACAATCTTGACTGGTATAACGGTTCAG
>JAUXEW010000256.1 GCA_030620375.1 Desulfobacteraceae bacterium
TTGCGAAAACTCGGAATATCAAGATATTCCTGCGCTTTCGCGCCTTGCCAGCCGGGCGACTCAACGCCTAAAGATTGCGAACTTATTTCTTCGTGAACCCTAAGCGAGGTTCTATATACATCTCAGATTTATTTTATTAAGTCAATTTGTCATGTTTTTTCAAACAGAGGGTTTTCTTAACGATCCCTAACCCCTTCAAACAGTTCACGATCTCAACGCAAATAATTTAAGGAGCTATAAGACGTAGCTTTTTGATAGAAACTCCCCGATCGACCCCTCAATGACCTTTACCAATTTAAGGTGCGAAACTGGAATGCTATATTTAACGCTGAGGGTATGCCAAAAGAGACCCGCTTCTTATGTCGCTCATATATGATTTGCTTTTTTCCTTATTGACAACGCTTAGTATCATCATTAAATGTCGACAACTATATTATTTTAGGTCGAAAGTAAACTACCACACGCATAGCGGGTGGCTATCTTTTCCCGCAAAGCGGGGAAAAGGGGGGCACGCCAGTGCCTCAAAGTTTCAGTTTTATCCCAGTGCGAAGCACCGGGTATTTTTTAAAACAATAATAAACCTTATCTATTTTTCGTAAAAAACCGTATTATAATAGATTTGCCTTGATATAATGAAGGCATAGAGAATATACTATAGGATTTAAAGTGCTACTAATTCTGTTAAGGCGAATTTAGAAACAGCTTGACCCTAGACGATTTGCCTATTATTTTCTTTAATAACAAAATATTGGAGTCGATTTATCCGGAGTAAGTAATCTATATGGAACCAATCCATTTTAAGGAAAAAGAGCAATTTAAAAAACTGTTCAAACAAGAAAAAGTCGATCAAATTGAGGACCGGTTTAAGGTACTTGATGCACTTTTGCGAACCGAACGCCACATCACCGTAAATGAATTGGGTCAAATTCTTAGGAAAAATGGTTTAGTATTCGATCTTCAATTTATTAAAGATACATTAAAATTGATGTGCCGGTTCGGATTTGCTCAAAAAATTCAATTTGATGATGGCCAGATCAGATATGAGCACCGGCATCTGGGTCAGCATCACGACCACATGGTCTGTACGAAATGCGGTAATATTATCGAGTTCAAAGATGAAAACCTCGAGAGCTTGCAAGTACAAATCGCATCGGCACACGGATTCCATATGCTCCAGCATAAAATGGAAATTTATGGTATCTGCTCGCGGTGTCTTAAAGATTATGTCAAACGCATGCCGTTGACCATGGCTAAACCCGGCGAAAGGCTCGTCATAAAAGACTTTTCCGGCGGTGCGAATGCTCGTTTACGGTTGCTTACAATGGGCTTGCGAATCGGAGACACCATTGAAGTCGTCACCAACCCCAATATCGGACAACTGGTTGTTTCACTGGATTATAAAAGATATGCCCTGGGACGCGGCATGGCGCAAAAGGTGCTGGTTGAGCCGACCCAGAAGCAATAGAATCGAAGGTTAGGATGTTGTCTTTTTTATGAAGTTAATAAGTAGAGGGCCTTTTTATGTTTATGAGCGAGATGAAAAAGGGGCAAACAGCCAGAATCACCCACGTTGGCGGAAACGGCGCCCTTCGCAGAAGAATACTTGAGATGGGCATCTTAAATGGATCAGAAGTATATATTGAAAAATACGCACCTTTAAAAGACCCCCTTGAGCTGATTGTCAAGGGATATCATGTCTCCCTGCGGGTTCAAGAAGCAGCACAGATATCGGTGGAAATTGTCCAGCAAGATTGAGTAATGAAAAAAAAAACCATCACCATCGCCCTGGCCGGCAATCCCAACTCAGGGAAAACCACCATATTTAATAATTTGACAGGGACCCGTCAAAAAGTCGGAAACTGGCCCGGGGTCACGGTTGAAAAAAAAGAAGGCGCCATCACCAAATACGGTTATGATCTTAATATTATCGATCTTCCCGGAACTTACAGCTTAACCCCTTTTTCCATAGAAGAAATTGTTGCCAGAAATTTTATTTTAGAGGAATTTCCGGATGTAGTCATTGACATTATCGACGCATCCAACCTGGAAAGAAGCCTTTATCTGGCAACCCAGCTAAGAGAACTGGATTGTTGTAAAGTATTGTTCGCTCTGAATATGGCAGATATTGCCCAATCACGGGGCATTAAAATCGATTCGGAAAAGCTCTCCGAATTGCTCGATGTCCCGGTTAATTTTACGGTCGGGTATAAAAATCAGGGATTAGACGACCTGTTAAAAAAGGCCATAGAACTTGCAGAATCCCCGATTAATACGCCCTTAAAACGGAGGGTCAAATACAACAAAGATGTCGAGAGTGCAATTGAAAACCTTCAGGGCACAATCGAAGAAAAGGCAAAAGGGCTCATTCCGTACGATGCTCGATGGACGGCAATAAAACTGCTTGAAGATGATAAAATCATTAAAGAAAATATTCTGCAGAAAACAGACTCTATTGGAAAAGAAATCCTAAAAAATACATCCGCACTTCGAAAGCATCTGACAAACCGCTTTGATGAAGATCCCGAAATTATCATGACGGATGAACGGTATGGTTTTATTGCCGGCATTATTAAAGAAGTGTTCACGACATCCCCCAGACAGCGTATCGATATCTCAAGAAATATTGATCTCATTCTTACCAATCGATTTATCGGGTTTCCGATATTTATGGTGTTTATTTGGGCCATGTTCCAACTCACCTTTTCTCTGGGACAATACCCCATGGATTGGATCGGCAGCGGTATCCAACTGCTTTCCACATCATTTGAAAGCCTGATCCCGGGCGGGATATTTAAAGACCTGTTGATCAGCGGCATTATTGCAGGTGTCGGCAGCGTCATCATCTTTTTACCCAATATTCTGCTTCTTTTTTTCTTTATCTCGCTGTTCGAAGATACCGGTTATATGTCAAGAGCCGCCTTTTTAATGGACAAAATCATGCATTTAATCGGGCTCCACGGCAAGTCGTTTATTCCCATGATTATCGGATTCGGTTGCAATGTTCCGGCAATTATGGCGGCTCGTACTTTAGAAAGTGAAAAAGATCGCATTTTAACTATACTGATAACACCGTTTATGTCCTGCTCCGCCAAACTGCCGATTTATATTGTCCTCGCCGGAACTTTTTTCGGCGCCCAAGCCGGGACGGTAATTTTTTCCATCTATTTAATAGGAATTGCTTTCTCGGTGATTACCGGCCGTCTATTTCGATCAACCCTGTTAAAAGGGGCTGATGCCCCATTTGTCATGGAACTGCCGCCATATAGAGTCCCCATGATTAAAAGCCTGATGATCCATATGTGGGACCGTGGTAAAATTTTTCTAAGAAAAATGGGCGGCATTATTCTGGTCGGTTCCATTATCGTTTGGGCTCTTTCGGCCTTTCCGCAAAATATTCAATATGTTTCGGACTATGATGCGGAAATGAACGACATACTTTCAACTTATGAAACCCGGATCAAAAATTCCTCTTTGAAAGATAAGGCTCAAATTGAAAACCAGCGTGACCGGGCATTGAAAGAAATTAAAAGAAAACTGAAAGCCAAAAGAACCGAACACTCGTTTATGGGACATATCGGTAAAGCAATTGCACCGCTGTTTTCACCCATTGGGATTGAATGGCGGGAAGCAATAGCCATTTTAACCGGTTTTGTTGCCAAAGAGATCGTGGTAAGCACAATGGGCGTATTACACGCCGTGGAAGAAGACGAATCCGATGCTCTTCAAAACGCACTTTCATCGTCCGGAATGAGTAAACTATCTGCATTTTCCATGATGGTCTTTGTGCTGTTGTACGTCCCCTGCCTCGCCACGGTGGCCGCCATTAGAAGAGAAACCGGTTCTAATAAATGGGCATTGTTCAGCATCATATACAGCACATTTGCCGCATGGTTAATGGCTTTTATTGTCTATCAAGGCGGAAGGTTGATCGGAGTCGGCGGATAATACCGCGATAAACTTTTGCTCAAACCGGTTCATAATGCTTCTCTAATTAATAATTTTTTTTATTTTCTCCAGCCTGGCCACCGCCTCAACATGGAAGGTATGGGGAAACATATCCACCGGCTGAACCTCCAGCACAGCGTAATGGTCTTTCATAAGCCCCAAGTCGGAGGCCAA
>JAUXEW010000140.1 GCA_030620375.1 Desulfobacteraceae bacterium
GGGTCCCGGTTTAAATCCATATAACATCAAAGGCCGCAATCATCTTCTGTTTTATTTTTGATTTCGGCCTGTTTTTTTTATGACTAAAAAAAATTTGCTGCATTGCACCGTAAACTTTGGTTCACTTAAGTCCCTCATTATTTTTTCGACTGAGCGGGCGATGGTACACTATGATCGTACTGGGCATTGAAACATCTTGTGATGAAACTGCCGCCGCGGTGGTTGTTGACGGGGCAAATGTTTTGTCATCCGTGGTATCATCTCAGGTTGCAGTGCATTCTCCCTACGGCGGGGTCGTCCCTGAGCTTGCTTCCAGAAAACATGTTGAAGCCATAGTCCCGGTGGTCAATGAGGCAGTCAGCAATGCCGGCATCGATTCAGGAATGCTTAACGCTGTTGCTGTAACCCAGGGTCCCGGATTAATCGGAGCTTTACTGGTGGGCTTTAATTTTGCCAGGGCTTTTTCTTACACGCGCGGAATACCATATATCGGTGTAAATCATCTTGAGGGGCACATCAATTCGGTTTTTTTGGAACCTGATCCGCCATCCTTTCCATTTGTGGCACTGCTGGTGTCCGGCGGTCATACCGGCATTTACCATGTGAGATCTCACACATCTTTTAATCTTATGGGGCAAACACGCGATGACGCGGCAGGAGAAGCATTTGACAAGGTCGCAAAAATGCTGGATCTTGGCTATCCCGGAGGCGGTGTGATCTCCAGGATTGGCAAGTCAGGAGATCCGGCCAATATTATTTTCCCAAGGCCCTATTTAGGCAAGACCGATTTTGATTTTAGCTTCAGTGGCCTTAAAACAGCAGTACGGCGATACATTCAAACCCATTTGGATGAGTATCAGCAACATATTGCAGATATCGCAGCAGGATTCCAGGAAGCGGTAGTGGATGTGCTATCGTTTAAAATCATAAATGCTGCTAAAAAAATGGAATGTAACCACATTGCCGTGGTGGGAGGTGTCGCGGCTAACCAGCGGCTTAGAGAAAGGGTGCTTCTCGAAGCCGGCAGCATTGGCATAAAAGTTCATATGCCTTCGATTTCATTGTGCGGTGATAATGCGGCGATGATCGCCGCAGTAGGATACCATCACCTTGTTAAGGGAGAGGCCTCCGGTATGGGTGACGATGTCTATTCGAGATCCGGATGACCTTTCCGGACAAACTGCACTCTGGGGATTTATTTAAACATAAAGGGTCTTCTCCAACTTAGTTGGAGAAGAGGGTCCAATCCTTGACCCCTTGTACCCTCTGGGGTCACACCAGCTCAATTGGAGATAACCCAATTTTACCTTAATTAACACCAACTAATCGGGAGATGATTTTAAAATAAAGGAGGCGGAATTATGGCTAAGATTTTAGAAGGTAAAGTCGCAGTTGTAACCGGAGCAGGTCGCGGTATCGGAAAAGGTGAAGCTATTGCGTTTGCTGAAGCCGGAGCCAAAGTTGTGGTCAACGATTTGGGAGGGGGCGGCGACGGCACCGGAAACGACCAGGCGCCTGCCCAACTGGTCGTAGATGAGATTAAAGCACAAGGTGGCGAAGCGGTCGCAAACTATGATTCAGTAGCAGAAGTTGAAGGGGGTGAAAGAATAATTCAGACTGCCATCGACAGTTTCGGCCGGATTGATATTTTGGTGAACAACGCCGGGATACTGAGGGATCGTATGGTATTTAATATGTCCGATGAAGAATGGGACATCGTTCAGAAGGTCCATTTATACGGCCACTTTTATTGTGCGCGGGCTGCGTGTCGACACATGCGGGCACAAAAATCGGGACGGATTATTAATACATCCTCTTCAGCCGGTTTAGCCGAAACTTTCGGGCAGGCAAATTACGGTGCAGCCAAAGAAGGTATTGTCGGTCTGACCCGGCAGATTGCACGGGATATGGCAAAATACAATGTTACATGCAATGCCATCAGGCCGGGAGCTGCCACCAGATTGACCCTGACCCCGGAATTGAAGGCCGCATGGGAAAAGGCGGGCAGGGGCGAAGCTGTTGACAGGATCGAAGCAAATCAGCCCGAAGATATTGCGCCGTTTATCGTTTTTCTGTGCACGGATGCCGCCGCGAACATCAGCGGCAGGACTTTTTATGCCGCCGGTGGAGAGATTAGCCTCTATTCTGAACCGGTTAAGGAGCGAACTCTCTTTAAGGAGGGCAGATGGACGCTTGAAGAGCTATTGGGCGTCGCGCCGGGGACACTGGGTCAAGGTCTGGAAGTAAAGGGAATCGGGTAGTTTCTGTAAGGTCTAGACCGGCTTTGACCTTACCGCATAGAGGGTATTGATAATCGACTTTAAAATCGACCGGTGAGCCGTGGGTGTTACGGCTCACCGGGTTGATCCATTGGAAATCGTTTGTCAAATTTATTTTCATCTTCGATCAGATCAATCCCTTCAGCCGTGATAACGACTGAAGGGGACACAAACGGCGGTTCCGTATATGATTTGGCGAGTTCCACAAATCCGCATTTTTCAAGGTAAACCATATTCCAGTTCAGCTCTTTTGGAGAGATCCGGCAATCTTTGGAAATTTGCCTAAGCTCAATAGTCGCATAAGGAACTTCCTTAAAACATTCGTAAAGAATGCTTAAAATACACCGCCTAATCCGGTATATGGGTTTTCCTTCATTTCCTGATACTTTTTGCTTGGACATTTTATACTCCTTGATGCTCGCATAAGATACCATTGATGATTGTTGGACTTAGTCCAGGCTCCGGATATGGGAAGTAAACCCTAAATAGTAAAGCGTCGCCGCCATTAAAATAACGGCACCCCCACCCACTGCCCATTGAACGCCGATAAATTCGGTCAGGATTCCGATAAGGAAAACACCGAAGCTGGTTATTCCCCATTCCATCATGTATAAACTCATCATTCTGCCCCGATAGGTGCTGTCGGTATATGACTGAACCAGTGTATTGCTCAGGGACATACGGCCTGCCTGGCCCAAACCCAAAGGAATGAAGACAATCAAAGCAAACAGATAAGCAGAGGTGATGCTAAAAAGAATCAGGCAGCCGGATAATAAAAGGCTGCTTAACAGATAATACAGCCCACGATGTTTATTAGGTCTTGATGCGACCCATAGAGAGCCGATGAATGCGCCGAAACCGGATATGCTGACCAGAAGTCCCAGCCGTGCACTGGATTCCGTAAGTGTGGCTATAAGGTTTCCCACAAGCGGCAGCGTTATTAATCCGCCTAGATCGTCGAGTGATAAGGTTATAATGTCCTTTGTGAAAATCGGCAGAAGATAAAAGTAAGGCATCGAGAAAAAAGTAACAATTAGAGTGAATATCAGTATTGAAAAGACAGTTGTATTTTTCTTTAGATACCGAAAGCCGTCCGAGATGTCCCTCAGGGCACTAGATTGATGAAAGTGAATCGATTTATGGGTATGGGGTATGTGCAACGTGAAGAGAAAGCTCATGAAATAAAGTGCCGTCATGATATAATATACCCCTTCGATATTCCAAATGGCGATGAGGAATCCGGAAAAGGCAGGCGCTAAAAGCCGCAAAAAGTTCATGGTAGCCGCATTTATTGAGATAGCGTTCATTAAAAGCTGTTCATCCACCAATTCGGGAATAATGGCCTGGCGAGACGGCATCACAAGAGACATTATAATTCCCTGAAGGAAAGCGGCTACAATTAAATGGATCCAGGTGATGATACCGATAGTAATCGATAAGGCGATACCCAATGCTACCAGTGTCATACAGAGCTGCCCGACAATCAGCACATTCTTTTTTTTAACGCGATCCGCCAAAACCCCTCCGAAAAGTGATAGCGTTAACATCGGCAGGGCATGGGCAAGCGCAACGGCACCCAATAGGGATGCTCGAGAAGTGAGTTCATAAATAAACCATGACCGTGCTACCATTTGCATGTTCACGCAGGCCATGTGTCCCAATAAGGCGCCAAAGAAAGGGCGATAGGCCGGTATCCTCAAGGAACCAAATGTTTCTGAAAAGAGGGGTGTTTTCAATTTATTTTCATTGGCGGTGTTGTATGGCAAAGTTGTACCCTAATTGATGCACACTAGATTAACATATTTTTTGATATGGACACAAGCAGATGTTTTTACCCGCTTATTGCAATATAGCAAGCTTCGTGGTGATATACAATTCAGTATCCTCCGCAATAATTCGAGACCGCTTTATTGTGATGAACCTTAAATAAGTTGATATTCATTTATATTTTTATTAAGGTTTCACGCTTGCTTAACCTTGATAAACCGGAATTCCCTGAGCTTGGAGCAATAGGCTTGGGAAAAAGATACGCGCGAACCCTAAATGGGCTGGAAATAGATAATGACCATACTCGACCATATCCCCGCACTTTTAAGAATGGCCCTCGTCTTTGTGATAGTCCTCTACGCCATTCGAAAGAATCTCTCACTAGGCAACGCATTTATGATTGGGACATTGGTGCTGAGTATTTTTTTTGCCATGCCGATTCAGGCGACAGTAAAATCTATCTTCTTTTCAATAATTCATCTTAAAACGCTATCCCTTGCTCTGGTCGTATCATTAATTTTGGTTTTGAGCAGTAGCATGGAATCTACGGGCCAGATGCGGCGACTTTTGGGTCGATTTCGCGGTCTGGTTAGAAGTCCGCGCCTGAATTTGGTGATATTCCCGGCCTTAATCGGATTATTGCCAATGCCGGGCGGCGCTGTATTTTCCGCACCTATGGTAAAAGAAATGGGGGCGGGTTTAAAATTATCCGGTGCTCGGCTCAGCTTTATTAATTATTGGTTTCGACATATTTGGGAATACTGGTGGCCCATGTATCCGGGTGTGCTGTTAGCAACCCTTATTGCGGATATCAATCTATCGGCCTTTGTGGTGATGATGTTTCCTTTGACCTTTGTGGCCGTTTATCTGGGCAGTCGCTCCATTAAAAAAGTCAATCTTTCCGGGCTTCGGCAAACATGGCCGGAACGGCCGTCTTTAGGGCCGTTTATGCATGAATTGGCACCGATTTTGATGGTTATTATTTTAGGGCTGGGATTGGGGATAGTGCTGTCAGCCATTTTCCCGGAACTTACCATTGCCAAGGAAGGCGGATTAGTGGTGAGTCTCCTCATCGCTGTGGCATGGATATGGTATGAAAACCGGCTGCCCGGGGATAAAAGAAGGGCCATTGTGCTAAATGGAAAAATGCTGAATATGGTGTACATGGTGATTGCCATATTGGTATTTAAGGGAATTTTGGGAGACAGTCATGCCGTGGAGGCCATCAGTAGTGAGTTGATTAAGCTTCATATTCCTTTGGTCTTGATTACCGTAATTCTGCCCTTTATGGTAGGGTTATTTACCGGGATTACCATAGCCTTTGTCGGTAGTACTTTCCCTATACTAATTTCTCTAGTCCATGCCCAGGGGGAAACTGCTTTTATGGGGGCTTATATCATGATCGGACTTACCTGTGGGTTTGCCGGCGTATTGTTATCTCCCCTTCACTTGTGTCTGTTGTTGTCCAATGAATATTTCGATACCACATTAAATCATATCTATCGCTATTTATGGCTACCTTGCGTTTGTTTGGTATTTGCCAGTATGGGCTATTTTTGGATATTGCGCGAGGTGCACGGCTGGCTGTAGAATCAATAACCGATAACTGCTAACGTCTCATATTTTAAGGAGGTACTTGTCATGGGCGGCATCAGCTGTAAGACCCGGGAAGACGTTTTAAGAATTGTCAAAGAAAAAAATATTAGTTTCATACAATTCTGGTTCACGGATGTCTTGGGGGTTTTAAAAAGTTTTGCCATCACGCCATCTGAACTGGAAGAAGGGATGAGTGAGGGCATGGGGTTTGATGGATCTTCCATTGAAGGATTTGCCCGGATCGAAGAAAGCGATATGATCGCTATGCCGGATCTGGAAACCTTTCAGCTCGTTCCATGGCGATCCGGCGATTTGCCCGTTGCCAGGATGTTCTGCGATATACTTAACCCGGACGGTTCCCCGTATGCAGGTGATCCCCGTTATGTACTAAAACGACTATTGAAGGAGATCGCCCGGAAGGGGCATACGTTTTTTGTGGGTCCTGAATTGGAGTATTTTTATTTTGAAAACAGCAAAAGTACAAAAGGGCTGGATACGGCCGGATATTTTGACGCCAGACCGTTGGATATGGGCGCGGATCTAAGGCGACAAACTATTTTTTCCCTGCAGTCCTTAGGGATTCAGGTAGAATACAGCCATCATGAGGTCGCCCCCAGCCAACACGAGATTGATTTAAGGTATGATGAAGCATTGAAAATGGCGGACAAGACCATGACCTATCGAATCGTTGTGAAGGAGATTGCCCGCCGTAACGGATACCATGCCACCTTTATGCCCAAACCGATCTATGGTGTTAACGGCAGCGGTATGCATGTTCACCAATCCTTATTTGAAGGAGATAACAATTTATTTTTTGACAGTGCTGATCCGTATCATCTGTCGAAGATGGCCAAATGGTATATTGCCGGAATCATGAAACATGCCCCGGAAATCATCGCCGTTACCAATCAATGGGTCAATTCCTATAAACGCCTGGTGCCCGGATATGAAGCGCCGGTGTACATTTCCTGGGCTCTGCGCAACCGGTCCGCCATGATTCGGGTTCCCATGTATAAGCCCGGAAAAGAAGTGGCTACGAGAATTGAATTTCGCGCGCCGGACCCTGCCTGTAATCCTTATCTTGCTTTTTCTGTTATGCTGGCTGCCGGGCTAAAGGGAATCGAAGAGAAATACGAATTGCCCGACCCCATTGAAGAGGATATCTTTGAGATGACGGAACAAGAGCAGAGGGACAGGGGAATTTCAACACTTCCCGGAAATCTGTATGCTGCCATTTTGGAGGTGGAAAAGTCGGATCTGGTTCGGGGCGCCCTTGGAGAACATATTTTTAAAAAGTTTATTGAAAACAAAAAGATCGAATGGGACCTTTATCGGACCCATGTAAGCCAGTATGAGATAGAAAAATACTTGCCCATAACATAGTGAGGAATAGGGAATTGCTTGTTCAAGGATACTCGGTGCGACTCCCTGTCCTGATCGTTAAAAATGTGGTTGAAATGTTTGGAGCAAAATGATGAAGGAAATCAACATTGTTTATATGACTGCCGGAAGTTTGGCGGAAGCAAGAACCATCGGCAAATCTCTGGTGAAATCCAAATTGGCTGCGTGTGTAAACATTATTGACAACATGAGTTCCGTCTATTGGTGGGAAGGAAAAATTCAAGAGGACAAAGAAGTGGTTCTGATTGCCAAGACGACCCGGGCATGCGTGCCTGAATTGATTGAAGAGGTTAAATTACTGCACAGTGATGATTGCCCTTGTATAGTGGCATTGGCGGTAGACAGCGGGAATATTGATTTTTTAAATTGGATTGCCGAAGAAACGGCATAATGTCCAGGGACGACAGACACCATATCAAAGGATACGAGACCTTTGCAAAACGTCCCTTTTTGCCCATTTTCTACGTCAGGCTCAAATTTTGTACGCAGTGAAGCTTTTTAGCGCTATCCTCGAAATACTCAATGTATTCCTGTGGTTGATCCGCCTGAGGCGGACGCCTTCCTTGAACTTGAACAAAAATAAACATTTTTCAAAGGTCTCGATACCTTAAATGGGGGGGACGATTCTTAAA
>JAUXEW010000097.1 GCA_030620375.1 Desulfobacteraceae bacterium
CAATGTACAGGCAGCATTTTAAATAATCGTGAGAGAATATTTTTACTTTCTCAATAAAAGAGTTCTCAACATATGGCGCTTTGGCTTTCATCGCTTCCATTATAGTCGTTAAACCATTATCCTGTGAGACCTTTGCAAAACGTCACTTTTTGCCCAATTAGCGCTGTCCTTGAACTTGAACAAAAATTAATATTTTTCAAAGGTCTCCCTGTAAAGCGTTCAAACCGATAGGGGTTCATCAGAACCCGTGAACGGTTACTTAAAAACAAAACGGCCAAAGCAGGCCATAAGCCGAATCCTGTACCTGATTCAGGTTACCCCGAACCAGGAAACGATCATTCATCTATGGGTGCCGATTGCTCGTCACCTCGTGCGACCTACCCTGAAACTCGGGCGGGCAACCCTCAAGCGTTTCTCTATTTGGTCTTGCACCGGGTGGGGTTTGCCAAGCTTCCCCGGTCGCCCGGGGAACTGGTGCGCTCTTACCGCACCGTTTCACCCTTACCATACGATCTCACCCGGTCACCCGGAATAAAATCGCATGGCGGTTTACTTTCTGTTGCACTTTCCTTCACGTTACCGCGACTCCACGTTATGGAGCACCCTGCCCTTTGGTGTTCGGACTTTCCTCTGAATCAAAAAGCTTGACTCAGCGATCGTTTGGACTACTCCGACCGTTCGTTATGGTTTTTCCAGTAGATAATCCTATGACAATGCGGACAGAACTGAAGACTGTCACATCGTTGAAGTTCATTATACTTCTGGGCCGGCATATTCATATTACACCCCAAGCATACAGAATCCTTTACACGAACTATGGTAATACGTCCCACGGTCTCTCTTACCATATTATACTTGTCCACCAGAGGCGAATCAATCTCTTTTAAAGTTTCCTCCCTTTCCCTGTTAAGTTCAACAAGCCTTCTTTTGTCTTCCTCACTTTTCTGAATAACGTTATTTTTTTCTTCTTCAACCTCTTTGGAAAAGGCTATTAACGCTTTTTTCTTGAATCCAATCTGTTTTTCCGTTTCATCAATATAATCAAGATATTCCAACATTTTATCTTCAATTTGAGAGTTTTTGTTATCCAATTCTTCGATCTCCTTTATCAGGGCCTGATACTCCTTGTTGTTTTTCACCGACCCCAGCCTTACCCGGCTTTTTTGGACTCTCAAAAGATTTTCTTGGGTATCTGATTCAGACCGACGGTATTGTATTTTTATTTCATCTATAATGTCCGTCTCATTTTCAACTTCTTGTTCAAAGGCTTTAAGCTTGATATCAAGGTCTTCAAGATTACCTTGAACTTTATCCAACCTGATGTTGATGTTAAATCTATCTGTTTCGATGCCCTGGAGTTTCACGAGGCAACTTATCTGCTCTTTAATGTTCTTTGACATTTTATTTGTCCGATTCCGATTTTATCAATTAAAACAGCACAAATGGATCCCTTTCCAGTTTACAGGCTTTAATGCTGACATCAAAATTAAGCTTTGTGAATTTTTCACGAAGGCGATCAACAAGCACTTCAAGTATTAAATGTTCAGATGCAAAATGTCCGATATCAATCAGTCCGAGATTCATTGCCTCGGCATCTCGGGCATCATGATATTTGAAATCCCCGCTGATAAAAACTTGAGCCCCAGATGAAAAAAAATGATTCATCAAACTTGAACCGCTCCCGCAACAAACCGCCGCCCGTGTTACCATTAAATCCGTATTTCCCGCAACCCTTAGGGTCGTGAGCCCCAGCTTTTCCTTTATCTTCATTGCAAGAGCAGACAAACCGATGGTATCGTCAAGATTACCGACACGTCCAAGTCCGTATTCTTTTTCGGAATCGCGCAGCTTATTCCCTTTCCCGCTATTTTCCAGCACGGCAATATTTTTTAAGCCGATCTTGTATGCCAAAACATCGTTTATGCCGTTTGTGACCTTGTCAAGATTGGTATGTGCGGAAAACACGGATAGTTGGTTCTGAATTGCTATCTGAATTATTTTTCCAACAGGCGTATTTAAATTAACAAATTTCAGAGGCTTAAAAATTAACGGGTGGTGAGATATTAACAGATCAATGCTATCGCGACATGCCGACTCAATGACCTGGATGCCGGGATCCAGAGCCAGCCATATTTTTTTGACCGGCCAGTCGTTATGCCCGATCTGAAGCCCCGAGTTATCCCATTCTTCCGATAGGGCCGCAGGCGCCAGCGATTCCATTACGTTGATAATATCTCCAACAGTCGCCGTCATTGTATTCGATTAATATATGGCGGTTATTTCATAAAAAAAGGCGTGGTCATTTTTCATAACCACGCCGGAATTTCTCCACATATCCATGGATTAATCGCCAATACATCTTTTGTCCCCTTTAAATATCTGCATGTTTTTTAGAACGGTAAGTTTTATCCCGGGCCATCGCGCCCGATATTTAAATAACCAAAGTGGGCCCACCTGGATTCGAACCAGGGACCGACCGGTTATGAGCCGGTGGCTCTGCCAGCTGAGCTATGGGCCCTCAATCCTTTTTGGCGATAGTTTGTAACTTTAGGAAAATGATTTGTCAAGTATTAGGTGTCAATAAAGCTTTTTAATTTGCGGCTTCTCGTCGGATGCCTTAATTTTCTCAACGCCTTTGCTTCTATCTGTCGGATTCGCTCCCGGGTCACCGTAAAATCTTGCCCCACCTCTTCAAGCGTATGATCCGCCTTTTCCCCAATCCCAAACCGCATCCTTAAAACTTTCTCTTCACGGGGCGTTAACGTTGCAAGGACTTTTCTGGTCTGTTCTGCCAGGTTTAGATTTACCGCCGCTTCTGACGGAAGCATGAATTTCTTATCTTCGATAAAATCCCCCAAATGACTGTCTTCTTCCTCACCAATAGGCGTCTCCAGCGAAATCGGCTCTCTGGCAATCTTGAGAACTTTTCGAACCTTGTCCAACGAAATTTCCATTTTTTCGGCAATCTCTTCCGGTGTTGGTTCACGACCGAGTTCTTGTACAAGATATCTTGATGTTCGGATTAGCTTGTTAATCGTTTCAATCATATGAACGGGAATTCGAATGGTCCTTGCCTGATCTGCAATGGCTCGGGTAATTGCCTGCCTGATCCACCAGGTCGCATAAGTGCTGAATTTATAGCCTCTGCGGTATTCAAATTTGTCTACGGCTTTCATGAGTCCGATATTTCCCTCCTGTATCAGATCTAAAAACTGCAGCCCCCGGTTTGTATATTTTTTCGCGATACTCACGACCAGACGTAAGTTGGCTTTGGTCAATTCACTTTTGGCATATTTGGCAACCAGACGCCCTTCATCTACACCAGTGACAGATCTTTTTAGGGCTCTGTGGTTTGCTTTTATCAGTTTTTCTTTTTCTTCAATTTGCTTATAAAAATTTTTAAGTTCCTCATATACACAAAGGATCTCACCCTTATTTAAGTCGCATCGAAATTTCATCCATTTGGCAAAAGCTGATTTGGTATTTAGATTGCTTCGAAGTTCTGAAGTCGGGACACCCACGGTATCGGCACACATTGTGATCATTTTGTTCATGGACTCAAACCATTCAATCTGCTCTCGAATAACTTTTTCAATCTTATCGATCACTCTGCCCTCAAAGCGCCGATGTTTTAACAAATCAAAAATCTTATTGCTTCGTCGAGCTATGGACCGTCTGATCCGCCTTTGCCCATCCATATCCGATCCTTTTGAAAACAGGTTTTCTCGATATGTTGCGTTTTCTTTATGAATCTCATGGATTGAATTTGTGATTCTAATAAAATTTTCAATCTGGACAGTTTCATCAACGTAGGCGTCCCCTTCATCAACATCCCGTAACACGCGTTTGGGACGAAGTGCCCCGCATTCAATATGTCTCCCCAAATCCAAAATACATTGTACACCAATAGTAGTGTCGATAAGGGCTCTTAATATCTTCTGTTCTCCTGCTTCAATTTTTTTAGCGATTTCGACCTCACCTTCTCGACTCAGCAGGGTCACGAGCCCCATCTCTCGAAGGTACATCTTTACTGGATCGGTGACACTCCCATAGTCCGGTATTGATGGACCTTCCTTCGTTAGCCCCCCTTTTTTGACTTTCTTTGACGTCTGTTTTATCTCTATTCTATTTTCATCAATTACCTCTATATCATTATTATCAAAAATTATGAGGGTTTCATCGAATTCTTCAGAAAACAACATATATTTCGGAAGCGCCTCATTAATTTCATCATAAGTTAAATACCCTTGTTTCTTTCCTTTTAAGATCAATTCGTTCACTATCTTTTCAGTTTTCTTATTAGTTTTTACCTTTGTTGATTCGGTTTTTTTTACCGGTTTCTCTTTTTTTCTTTTCCGACCAACATTTTGTTTATTAGCGATTTTTTTTGCCATAAAAAATTGCCTCCGCACGCTTCCGGTTAATAGTAAACTGCCGCCCTCAACATACTTTCAGTCCTAACCAATTATGGTGATCTTTTGTTTTTCGGTATGTACGGCTTTTTTCTGTTTTTCAATTAGCAGCTTTAAAAGTAATTCTTGATCATTTCGCCTTTCAGCATCTTTGATTTGTTCAATCAGCTTTTTTTCATGACGAGCCCGGCTGATGTCAAGGAATTGATTAATCAGCTTAATACATCCGTTACGTGCCCATAAATCATCGCTGATCCCTAGCTTCGCGATAATACGTTTTTTTTCATCATCATGTATGCTGTTTAAAATCTCGGAAACAAGATTCCCATCCGGATTTTTATGCTTCAAAATGATCCGGCCAATGGATTTTAATACATCATTTTCAAAATTATCGAGAACATCATATCGATCAATATCAGCTAAAATTTCAGGAAATTGAAGCATCATCGCAATGATCCGACGTTCCAGTCGAATGCCTCTGGTGCGGGGATCCAGTGTCCCGTTCTGCTGAAGCAGCGCTTTTTTAGCCGGGTCCAGTTCTTTGTTTCGGCTTATTTGATCTAAGTGTCCTTTTTTCCTTAATATTTCATTGACTTTTGTCAAAATCGGCGCTTCATCAATACCGATACGCTCCGACACTTCTTTAACATATAACGATCTCGCCACCGGATCTTCGATGGCAGCCAGCGGTTCAAGGAGATCGGACACAATGCCGATTTTTCCTTCTACACCAAAACCATGTTTTTTAAACGCGCAATCGATTAAAAAAGTAATGACACCACTGGCCTTTGATGCAAGGATTAAAAATTTTTCAGTCCCGTAAGCCAAAATAAACGAATCCGGATCATGATCGACCGGCAAAACCATAATGCGAGCATCTACGCTTTCCTTAATAAACAGGCTAATACTGCGCGCAGCAGCTTTAATACCCGCTTCATCTGAGTCAAAGACAAGGATAATCTTCCTGGCATACCCTTTGAGAATTCGAATATGCTCCGGTGTCAAAGCCGTCCCCAGAGTGGCAACCGTGTTCTCCAGGCCATGCTGATGAAGCATTATGCAATCAAAGTACCCTTCAACGATATAAACCGTATCGCTTTCCCTGCACCGTTTTTTGGCGATATGAAGACCGTAAAGGGATCGCCTTTTATTATACAGTGCGGTTTCCGGTGAATTCAGATACTTGGGTAATGAATCATCTAGGGCCCGTCCACCGAATCCGATCGTTTGCACATTGATATCACATATGGGGAATATGATACGATTTCTAAACCGATCGTAAAGCCTCGTTCCGCCCTTTTTTGAAACAACCAGGCCCGTCTTCTCAAGCAGTAATGGGGATATCTTTTTTTTTAAAAAAAAGTCTGAAAGATTGCGCCATCCTTCTGGCGCATACCCCAACTTGAACCTTTCAATAGATGTTTTCGTTATTCCCCGTTTTTTCAAATATTCTAATGCCTTATTTCCTGTACTACGCGGAAGCAAGACATTATAAAAATACCCCGCGGCCTGCTGGTTGATATCTAGGAGGCGCTCCCGCTCATCCCTTTGCTTTTGACCATCTGCCCCAAAAACCTGTCGGGGTAGATCAATATTACATCGTTTTGCCAGTTCCTTAATGGCTTCCGGATACGAAAGGTTGTCCTGCTTCATTAAAAAACTGAATATATTCCCTCCCTCCCCGCATCCAAAACAATGAAATATCTGCTTATCAGGGCTCACCGTAAAAGAAGGCGTTTTTTCTGAATGGAAGGGGCAAAGCCCCACAAAATTCTTTCCAGTTTTATTCAAGCGAACGACTTCTGAAATAATATCAACAATATCTGCGGCATTTTTAATTTCAGAAATCTTTTCCTCTGGGATCCTAAAAGACAAGAAATGCAACCTCCTAATCAGGAAATTGGAAGAATCATAGAAACGACAGGTCAAAAAACCGGGATGAAGCTTTTTTCACACCTGTGCCATAAATGAATTTTTGTAAGATATTGGTTATGGAAAAAATTGATTAAAAAAACCGCCGGTCACATTAGCACTATTTCGTCATGGTCCCTGAAAAGAGGTCCTCTTTTGCCATTAATTAAACCGTTAATTTAATAACCTGGTATAGGTTTGTCAAGGTTGATATGCTCAAAATTTGACGAATTCGCAAAAAAAATAAAAGGGACGCTTCCGTGACGCAAACCCTGTGCCGAACCGTTAGGGTTGTGGATTACTGTTTTGTCAGTTTAATCGCTTCGTTCAAACTTAAGGTTCCGCTATATAACGCCTTTCCGGTTATGATACCCATTACACCGAATCTGGCTAACGGCAATAAATTCCTAATATCCTGAATTGTCGAAACACCGCCGGATGCAACCACAGGAATAGAAATAGCAGCTGCCAGGCGCTGGGTCTCTTCGATATTGGGTCCGGTCTGCATCCCATCCCGATGAATATCCGTAAAATTAATGGCGGCAACACCGATGCCTTCATACTGCTTCGCCAGATCAATGGCTTTTGTACGGGTTGTTTTCGTCCACCCTTCTATAGCCACCATTCCATCTCGGGCATCGATACCCACCACAATTTTATTAGGAAATTTTTTACACGCTTCTATTACTATTTTGGGATTTTTTATGGCCTCGGTTCCAATGATAACCTTTTTCACCCCGAGATCAAAAAACATATTAATGGTATCCTCATTTCGAATACCGCCCCCCACTTGAACGTCGATATCTACATTTTCAAGGATATTTCGAATAGAATTGAGGTTTTGTGGCTGTTGTTTAAAAGCGCCGTCAAGATCAATAATATGAATAATTTCTGCTCCCTCTTTTTGCCATCGTCTTGCTATGGACACCGGTTCACTTGAGTATATCGTCTCGGCATCCATTCGTCCTTGTAACAGCCTGACGCAGTTACCGTTCTTAATATCAATCGCAGGTATTATTTTCATAGTTCGGGGAATGTCCTAAGCAAGCTTTCAAGCCCGGCAATCGCCATTTCTTCGGCAGTGATCCATCTTCCTTTTCTTTTGATAAACGTGTTAAGCTGAAAAAGGTCTTCACTCAACGCGCGCTGGGTCTCGACATAATGGTTTGACCATAGAAGCATACCATCTTTTGTGCTTACCAGATAAATTTCAAATTCAACTGAAGCCGGGGATTCCACAGAATGCTGAGTGCCAATTCGCTCTCTAAAACGATAAATATTACCGGTGACGACTGCATCAGCTCCGAGGTTGCGTCCAATCTCAACAATCAAATTTTTCTCTGAAAGTCCTTTTATGTTTTTAGATAATACTTGTGATAATTCGCCTTTAGCTTGATTCGGGGGCAAAAGCATAAAATCCGAACGCTCTTTTAGTTGAGATACTAATTTTCGAGTAAGTAATTCCTCCGACCCCTCTAGAACTTTACCGGTAATGAAATATATTCCGGTCAATGGACTTCGAACACTTTTGTTCTCCCCATATATTCGTGTCATATTTCTGAACTGTAAAACCAATACCTTATCTGCATCAAAATTTATGGACGATGTGTCAGGAAGAACTTCACGGGAGCTGCAGCTGTAGTTCAAGCCAGTTATCAATAGCAACAGCGCTAACCAACCGACTGTTTTTATATATTTTGTATGGCATGCCACTGGATACCGTATCATAAAACACCTTTCGAAGACCGAATATGCTTAACACGCGCATCAATTGTGCATGCTTGATCAATTGCCCTGCCTAAAGACTTAAAAACAGACTCAATGATATGATGTTCGTTTTCACCATAAAACACATTTATATGAAGATTCATTCCACCCCTTACGGCAAGTGCTCTGAAAAATTCCTTGGCCAATGCCACCCCAAAACTCTCGGTGGAAGCAAACATATTGGGAGCATTATACACCAAATAAGGCCGTTTAGATAAATCTACGGCCACTGCAGAAAGCGCATCATCCATTGGCGTCACGGCATATCCGTATCGTTTAATTCCCTTTCGATCACCCAGGGCAACAGTGAACGCATCTCCCAAAACAATCCCCACATCTTCCACCGTGTGGTGAAAGCCCACATCCAGATCGCCCACCGCATTTACTGAAAGATCAAAAAAACCGTGCACGGCAAATAGCGTTAACATATGGTCGAAAAAGGGTATCCCGCTAGATATTTTCGGTTCATTTCCTTCGTCTAAATTCAATTTAACACTGATTTGCGTTTCTTTTGTCTTTCTTTGTTTCGTTGCTATCCGTTTCATAATCGATTAGTCCTTTTTCCATTATTGGATCTCTCAAAATTGCCACCCTCTAAAATAAATCTAACTATTTGAGATCATTTAATATGGACATGAAATTACATTTTGACTGGTACAATATATATTTTATAAAAGTCAAGCAGTCTTTAAAAAAGATGGGTTCGGTGGTCATGCTTTGTCCGACTTCCTATCCTCATCCTTATCCGCCGAATAAAAACGCGACCAGGTATCTACTAATCGGACCGGCCATTTTTTTCTTACATCCCTTGTTTTTTTTCCTGTTTGATATAATCCCATATAGCAAACAGCGATCATGACCCCAAAAAGCATACCGATAACGACCTTAACGGCAACTTCATATTGAAGGCATAGGATCGCACCATATGTCAAAATAATAATAATTACAGCCAGCCAAAATTTTAATTTGAATGCCATTCAAACTGACCCGGTGGGTGGACACTAAACTATTGCCCATCCATAAACGGCATCTTTTGGCCCAGAGCTTCGTTTTCGCTCTTTTGAAATCCTCAAAATAGCATGTGCTATGCCTGCGGATTCAAAATCGCTCAGGCCTTGCTC
>JAUXEW010000237.1 GCA_030620375.1 Desulfobacteraceae bacterium
AATAAGCGATTCCGAAAACTTGTCTTTACCGGGAAAAACGGCCACGAAATAACACTAAATTGAATCTGATTTTTCTTTAATCCCAAGCCGAATCGCACAGTGTTCCCCGGCTGAACTTCTAATTTATCAGCTAACTGGTGGCTTAAAAACACTGTTCTATCAGCATTTTTAAGAAATTTTCCTGAAACGATATCAATTACCGTTAGACTTAAAAGTTCTATCCTTGTAATGATTTTAAATGTCTATCTTTAAAGTACCGATACCCATAATTGACGGTCTCCCACCACTTCAACTCCCATTTCTTAGAACAACATTTTCACCTCTTTGTAAACCAAATAGGTTTTCATGCGTCTGAGTAATTAAACTGCGCAAAAAATCCAATTTAGTTGGGAGGAGGAAATCACTATGAAAAAGATAATTACCGGTGCATGTGTTTTATTGGTAAACTCTTTTGTGACCATATCGTATAAAGGGTCAAAAACAGAATACAAGGAGGACCATATGAAAACTAAAATAATAATCGTTATTTTTCTGACCTCAATGCTGGCATTGATCTGGAGTTCAGCGGCCTGGGCGGCCGATCGTTTTAATACCAGGGATAATCGACAGACCCGGCGCATCCACCAGGGAATCCGTAGCGGTAAAATCACATTCCCGGAGGCCCGCAGGTTGAAAAGGGAACAGCTGCATATCGACCGCACTTATTGTCGGGCACTAGCCGACGGTCATCTCAACCGGCACGAACGTCAGCGTCTGAACAAAATGCAGGATCGCGCCAGCCGCCATATCTACCGGGCCAAACACAACCACACCCGACGGCAACTGCACAGGCAGTACCTTAATGGCGGCCATCGGGCATACTATCATGGCCGCGGTTTGGTGCATAATCACAACGAGTGCCGTTATCATACTGCGACTCAGATCCACTATTCCCACGGCTATGAGTTCTTAGCCGGCATCAGTAATATGGGTTGCCAATTCGCCTTCTTTTCCAGGAATAGCCATTAGGCCTATAAATGTGCAATGTGCTAAAAGCATGCACAGAAAATTGTGCATGCATGCACATTTTTCTGTGCATTTTTTATGTTCCCTCCCCTCATCAAACTTCTCCATCTCCGAGTCATGCGTTTTAAAATATATGTGCATGTTATCATGTTTGTTCAAACCGCCTTTTAAATAAAGGTTTTTTACCAACTTTAAGATCAAGAACCTCATTTCAAATTCGGCTTTTTTACAATAAAATTCTTTTTGGCACAGGTGTTGCTTAATGGTTTTCCGATTAATTGTGGCGCATTCATTTTTTATATTAATTCTATTTTGTTATTTGTATATTCGATAAGAAAAAAATCAGCCGATGAATCTCATCTTCTTCGCAGACGCGCTAACTTACGTTTCATTTACTCTCCCGCACCAGGCTGATACCTGAATCTTGCATGAAAATAATGTAGATTTGAAGATGTCATGTTCAATCAAGGCTTGCCGTTGCACTTTTTTATGTGCAGGGATGCACAAATTCTTTAGAATATTAAAAAGATGAGCTTCTCCGATACAGCAAGCGAATACGCAAAGCGCGTGCTTACGCAACAAAAGGTGAAAGCAGTCAGGGGGCTAAAAAAGCAATTGCAGATAACGATGACGCCTTCGCCATTTGTGCGGAAGGTTGGGTCGGCAAGGTCAGAGGGACTCAGCCTGATGCCTTCCCCGGAAACCTCAAAAGTGACGCGGAGGAATGCCTCAAAATATTGTGTAATTGAAGAATTACGCTGAAAACAGTTTTCTAAGCACTGAAAAAAGATTTTACCGGGACGATACTCGATAGAAGTCAGTCGTTTAAATCAGCCCGTTCCCAAATAAAACAGCCTGATTATGACAGGCTTTTTGGCAACCTGTAATTGTAATGGTGGGAGAAATGGATAAAAGGACTCTTAAAAGGAACGATACCGGTGAAGCGGTCAGGGCACTTGCCCGGCTCCTCGTTGAGCGCGGCCACCTCAAGGAACCTTCAAACACCTTTAATCTTACACTGAAGCATGCTGTCGAAGAATTCCAGGCCCGTCATGTGGATGAACGGGACCGCCCTCTGGTTGTCGACGGAATCGTTGGGCCTTTGACCTGGTGGGCACTGGAGCATCCGGACAACACGGATATTCTGGATCAGCCGGTCGCTGATCCTCTCACGCTGATGCCTCCGGTCGGCGGAAGCTCCCGCGGACGCTCTGCATTGGAGGTCGCGCTGTCAGAAATGGCCTCAGGCGCCAAGGAGAAAGACGCCAACAATAGCGGCCCCTGGGTGGAGAAATACCTTAACGGAATCGTCGATCCGCCGGCCAACTGGTGCGCCGCCTTTGTGAGTTGGTGCTTTTCCCGGCATATGGAAGGCCTTCCGTTCCGCTACAGCCTCGGCGCACGGGATATCCGCACCCAGTTCAAACGAAAGAAATGGACCTATGAAGTAAGCGAAGGGACACTTCCAGAGCCGGGTGACATCATTGTCTGGTGGCGAGGACAGCCGGACGGCTGGAAGGGCCACATCGGGCTGGTGCACAGCCTGTCTGAAGGAGGGATTCTGTACACCGTCGAGGGAAATAAGGGTGGATTCCCTGCGCCTGTTCGGTTATTCGACTATGTCCTGAGTCGAATTGATCGTCTGCTGGGATTTGGTCGCGTTCCTATGTAAAAGGGTCGGGATTGGTTCAAACTCTCAATCAAGATCTCATTGGCTTTACTAATATCAATACCGATAAACAACAGGTCCGGTTGTTAGAAATTCTCTAACGCTTTTTTGGATTTCGGCCATAATCTTTTAACCTCGCCGGATTCACTTCTTTAATTTGGCGGTCAGTTAGACTTGAAATATTTTACAGAGGTGTTGTGTGAAATCGATCTATCAATTTTATCTCTTCTACGAGGCTCATGGAATGGAAAGATAACAAGGCTTTTATGAAAAAAAAGCTTGCCTTTAGTACGAGACGGAGGTGTTTATGATTTATTCATATGAGATAAACGGCTTGCCGGTTAAGACCGGTGATTTAATCTGCACAACCGATGGAGGTAAGGATTTCGTTTCCGGCCAGTTCTGGCGGCTGATCGGAAAGCTTATTCCGGGAGATGTGGATCACATCGTCATCTATGTCGGTCCGGAAGGCCGATGTGTAGAAGCCGGAGCAAAAGGTTGCGTCATCACATTCGACGCAAGAAACTACAAATGGGATGCTTACGAAATGGAAGCACAGCGCCGTTTGATTGATACCCTATACGGTGTTGCTTACCCGCTCAAAAACAAAATTTTTTCTGAACATGCGAAGGCAAGAATTAGAAAAAGTGTGGCGAGTTACTGTCTCGCCCAAGCTGAAGCCGGAAAGCCTTATAACATTAATTTTCTTAACTCAAAAACCGATGATGCATTCTATTGCAGCCAACTTGCATATAAGGCTTACCTACCCCATGACATCAACTTGAATACCGGAAAAGGAATTCCGAATGTCCCAGGTACAGACAGCGTGATTTTCCCCCAGGAAATATGGAGCGGCTGTCCAAATAGAAAGGTATAAAGGTCAAATTATCTAAAAGGATATGAAAAATGCTTATCTTTATCAGCGACCTGCATTTTACAGATGGTACTGCCGGTGAACATAATGTGCCCACAGATGCCTTCAAAATATTTTTTGAAGATATATCAGGCACAACCAACTGGCTGTCGAAAAAAGGAAGTCAAGTCGAAGAAATCAAACTGGTCTTTTTGGGAGATATCTTTGATCTGTTAAGAACGGTTAAGTGGTTGGATCCTGATATAAAGGAAAGTGAAAGACCTTGGGGAAGCAATGAAAGAATGATCCAGAGACATGCCAATGCAATCTTTGATCAAATAATACACAAAAACCAGGAAACCTTCAGTCTATTGAAAGGAAACTTGAAAGATAGGTTTGGTCTTCCTGTTGAGCCTGAAAGAATTTATATCCCCGGAAATCATGACCGCCTTTGTAACAAGTATGACAGCTTAAGGAACAAGGTTTGTCAAAATCTTGGAATCCCGCGGCGATTTGACCCCTTTGACCACTCTTTTTCAGATGTAGATTATGGTGTCTTTGCACGCCATGGTCATGAGTATGACAAATTCAACTACGAAGGTGGAACTTCTTATAAATACGAAGACTATATGAGAGTTCCTATAGGTGATCCAATTACTACCGAACTGATTTCAAAACTTCCCTGGAAGATCATGAATAAACCAGAAATCCAGAACTTACCCGTTGCACAACGCCAAGCTTTAGAAAGAAACCTGCAAGATATTGAAAATGTAAGACCGTTTTCAGCGACTCTGGAATGGCTCCTTTACCAAGTAAAGAAAAACCTTTCTCTAAAAAAAGTTATCGAAGAAGCTGTTGATGAAACCATAAAGGAATTCAACAAATTAAATTACGTAAAGAGATGGTATAAACATCAT
>JAUXEW010000061.1 GCA_030620375.1 Desulfobacteraceae bacterium
CCAAAGGAAGAAAGACATGGTCTAACTTCACAGATAAGAAGCTCTGTTGAGTCTATTCTTTCTAATATAGCAGAAAACGAAAGAATGTTAAAGGTGCTGATAAAGTTTTTAGAAAACAGCCCCTTGACATCGGATTTCGCCTGTCTGCGTGCGACGCACAGGCAGGCCGGGGCAACGACGTTTTACGAGACCATCAACATTGTCAATGAGCAAAAAACCTGAAAACAGATTGCACGATTTTAATTACGCTGACAGCGTAACGCCATTAGCGTAATACACGTTAACAGCTACCAGTAATAGCCATACCATGATGATAATTTCCTTTTCTCGCAACCATGATTCAGTCCCCAACCTTTATTCACAATGCAAGCTTCGACACCTTTCTCTCTAAAATCGCTCAATTTAGGTTGAATGCTCCGGGAATTTTGAGATCATATACAGTGGATAATTGAATATTTTTTTTCGTCTATCACAGCCAAATTTATTTCCTGTAAATTTTACAGAGTAAACCGGACTGTATTTATTTATAAATGCTTGCAGGCTTTTAGCTTTGGTATTAAATCCGGCTTTTACTTCCACCGGAATAATGTTGCCGTTAATTTCAAGCACAAATTCGATTTCAGAAGTTCTGCCGGACCATGTGAATAGGCAAGGAATATCTTAATATTTATAAAGAAAATACCAATGTAAATATATATAAATATAAAGAAAATTTACAGGAATATGCTTTTCAATCCGGCAATCTATTTCAGCAAATCAAGAGGGTTCTTGACTCCCTAAGCATATTGCGTGACTTTCGGGGCACCGTTAATATTATAAGTTTTTATGTTATCTGACAATATAGTACTACCATGCCACGCAAAGCCCGTATTGATGCTCCTGGCGCCCTTCATCATATTATTGTAAGCGGCATCGAGCGAAGAAAAATATTTAAAGATGACACCGACAGGATTAATTTCCTGGATCGGATGGGCAAGGTACTCTCAGCAACCGGTAAAAGTCAAAGCGAGAAGCCTTTTCTGTTACTGGACGGTTAGGGAGTTGGGGTTTATTTAAACTACACTTAAAATTACATATTGACATGCACTCTCCCATGGTTTATATTCCGAAGTGTAAACTATAACAGACGGAGGCGGCGCCATGAAAGCAACTGCAAAAGATCTCAGGTTTCATTCAAAGGAACTGCTTGACACAGTCAATAGAGGCGAGGACGTCATAATAACCTTTCGCGGAAAGCCTTGTGCCAGACTTATTCCCTATAGAGAAAAAAAGGAGGAAATCACAAAAAACGATTTGTTTGGAATTTGGAAAGATAACGATATTGTCCAAGACGTTGATGAATATGTCAGGAGATTAAGAAAAGGAAGATACTAAATGGTTATCGATACAGATGTCCTCATTTGGTACATGAAAGGGAATGAAAAGGCATATAAAGCTATTGAGAATTCAAAGAATTTCTTTATTTCTGTCGTTACATATATGGAATTAGTCCAAGGCATGAGAAACAAAAATGAGCTTAATAATCTTCGTAGCGCTCTTCATGTTTGGAACTCAAAAATTCTCTATATTTCGGAAGAGATATCCATTAAGGCGATGTTTTTTGTAGAACACCATTATTTAAGCCATTCCATTCAGTTGGCAGATGCTTTGATAGGTGCTACAGCAATTTCGTACGGGTTGCCTATTCTAACAGGTAATGACAAACATTATAAGATACTAAAAGGCATCCGAATCAAAAAATTCCGGCATTAATTGCCTAAAACCACTGCGAACAAGGCGTTCAACTCAGGCAGATAATGAAAACAATAAATTCATGGCGTCTTCTGGTTCTGTTTATCGGCTTGCTACCCTCATTAGCTTTCGCTCTGGCTGGGATTGCTGAACGTATTTCATTTTTCCATTACAACAACTTCGCAACAATTGAGCGTGGACATCCTTCTGATATCTGTTCGGGGCCAGATAAATGGTGCATTGCTTTTAGGAAGGATGGACACCAGGATTTCAAGGACATCGAATTTTCTTTTAAACAGGTTAGCATTCCCACAGATAGTGCAATTCCATATTTTATAGGGCAACGTTTATTCGACGATAGCTGGCTGGTGTATGATCTTCAAAAAGAACAAATCCTTATAATAGATATCGATTACTCAAAAGTTATTGATGCCTGGTACTCACTGGGATTAGCGCAACCTGCATATGTCAATGCACGAAATACCCGCGAATTGTTGAACGAGACAGAAGATTCTGTAACTTTCCGATGGAAAATGGATTTGCAGGTGTGGTTATTTATGGGTCTACTTCCATTGACACCTGTGGCGCTGATCTTCTGGTATCTCAGCGGGAAATCACGACAACAATACAAGAAAGCCAACTCAAAAGTTTTTATAGTCTTCGCTTATGTTTTCCTGATGCCAGTTTTTTTTCTTATTTACACTGCGATCTCTTCATTTATAGGAATAATCCAACAAAACTGGTAGCTTAAATCATACTCTGCTTTAAAGTGACACAAAATAAGCGTCTAAGGTGAGGGGCATCCCGTACACGAACCCAGATTTTTTTTATGGGCTTAGAGGCAATAAATTTTGACGTTACGATAAATACCTGTTAAATTGCAGAATGTCATAATCATGCCACACTGTTTCCGGTAAGGCACATTTGTGTAAGTGGTGGCAAGCATGTTACACGGCTTCCGGGAAGGCGGACTTTCAACGGTTTTAACATGCTAAGGGCATTGACTATACAGGAGAGAAAAATGAAAAAGCATTTATCCGTATTGAATGCTCTTTTATTTACGTTGTTTCTTGTTTCAGCCTGTTCGCAAGGAAGCTCGTCTGGCGGCAACAATCCCACAATCACCGAAGAAACACTCATCAAATCATCAGTTCCCTATGATGATTCCCCGACCTATGAAGAAACAGACCTTAACGCCCTGGTGGATGGATTTTGTAATTTTACCGTCGACTTTTATCATGAAGTCATTAAAGATGAAGCTGTTCAGGGTAAAAATATTTTCTTCTCACCCTATAGTATCGAAAACGCCCTTGCCATGACATGGGCCGGTGCAAAAAATAATACGGCTGACGAGATGGCTGATGCACTTCATCTAACCTTACCTGCAGAAACCTTTCATCCAACACTCAACGCATTAAATATAGATATAAACAGCCGCGATGATCAACCTCCGCCATCAGGGGATGCCTTTCAGATTAATCTGGTGAATGCGATATGGAGTAGGATCGGTTATCCGTTTCTTTCTTCTTATCTGGACATAATTGCGGAAAATTACAACGCCGGCATACGCACCCTTGATTTCAGAAGCGACCCGGATGGAAGCCGGCAGATTATAAACCAATGGGTTGAGGACCAGACCAATGAAAAAATAAAAGACCTTTTGCCTGAAATGTCGATTACCATAGATACGGCGCTGGTGCTTACCAATGCCATATATTTTAAAGCATCGTGGTTCTCCAAGTTTGATGAAGACGCAACAGAGCCTGGTGATTTTACCCGTATTGACGGCTCTTCCGTAACAGCTCAAATGATGCATCAGATAACGGATACACGACTTTTCCAGGGTGATAATTATGACGCTGTAGAGCTCCCTTATGTGAGTCCACGTTTTGAAGAAGGGGAATATCCCGAAGAACTTTCCATGCTTGTTATTGTCCCCCATGAAGGTGAGTTTGCAACAATTGAAGATAGTCTAAATGGCAGCCGTATTGATATGATTGTTTCTTCTCTTGTTATGGAAGCGGTTGACCTTGCCTTGCCGAAATTTGAATTTGAATTTGAAGCCACTTGTAAAGAGATTATGCATAATCTGGGTATGGCGGATGCGTTTAATCCATGGACGGCAGATTTTAGCGGTATGGTGGATCCTGATGATTCAAAGCCCTGGATCGACCAGATCTATCATAAAGCCTTTATTGCCATTGACGAGGAAGGCACCGAAGCCGCAGCGGCGACTGCTGTTGTTATGGTAGACACGGCCATACCGGATCCGGTAGTCATTTCTGTTGACAAGCCGTTTCTTTTTCTTATTCGGGATAACTTTACCGGTGCCGTCCTTTTTATGGGACGCGTACTTGATCCGACGGCATGATGAACGGAAAACGAACGCAAGGAATTAAAAGGACGGTAAAAAACACCGCTGAAACCCCGATATCATATCAATTTTTTGATAGAAATTCATTTATTAACATATCCGTTATTCTTATTAGCATTGGACTAGCATTTTTTTGGAACCCGCTCGGGTTACTGGCCTGGCCACTTACACTCTTGATAGATGACATTTTGCTAGTAGTATTCCGGTTCAGCATCTTTGATCCTGAAGTTTCCGTGCAACGTGGCTATCAATTTCCGCATGTATTCTTGGAGAAAACGTCAGGACACGGAAGAGATCTAGGATTTAATTTATATGACGGAGATTTAAAAAAGGATCCTCACCAAGCCCAGATTGATAAATGGGAATTTATGCTGAACCAACTTGATCTCCGAAAGGGTGATCGACTCATTGATATTGGATGTGGCTACGGTGATTGGCTAAACTACGCGAGAGAGAAAGGTATTGAAGTTGTTGGAATCAATATCAGCCCGGAGCAAACAAATTTTGCTAAAAGCGAATATGGCCTCGATGTCATTTGCTGCAATTGGAAAGATATTTTGAATAATCAGCAACTTCAGAAAAAACTCTTCGATAGGTTTGACGCTGTTACGTTTATGGATACCATTGAGCACTACGTTCACTATACGAAGGGCTGGACGAAGGCAGCGGAAATTACCTATGGAAACGTGTTCTACCTTGCCAGCCGGTTGCTCAGGCCGGAATCTCGAACGGGGCGTGTTTTTATTTCTTGCTTACATATTAACCCGAACGTTGCTACTTATTCTATATCTTCCATTTTTAAATATAATCTAAAGATTCTTTTATCCACTTTGCTTTTAATTCGAACTCATTCAGGTTGTTACCCCTTTGGAGACGATGGTCTGACAAAACATTGCGCTCCGTATTTTACGGAAATAAACCGGTATGATAAAAGTGAAGATTACCGTCTAACAGCGGTTATGGACAAGAATCACTTTCAAACGCCAAAAATTAAATGGACACTCTCAAAGATCTTGCATATCCCATTGCTTTTTATTGTAGATCCTCATCATATCTATAAATGGTTTGATCACTATTTTGATGCCTGGATGAATTGTTATGGAAAAGATAACTATGAGCTGACATACAATTCTGAAAAACGCCGTAAAACATCGTTTGTGACTTTATGGTGGATAGTGCTGAAACACCATCTGCCTGGTGCTCGTGTCGGTACGCTCACGCTTATAAGTTTAACAGCCCTTCGATTTCTTTTAGACTGTTGATATGAAAATCAGCGGCAAGGGTGCTATTATTGTAGGAGACAAGGGGAATTTGGGCTGCTTTGGCGGCCATTTCGTCCAGCTTTGAATCGCCCACGTAAATCGCTTCGTCCGGTTTGACGTTAAAATATGTTAAAATCTTAATCAACAATTCGGGATGCGGCTTGGGATGTTCCACATCAAGTGAAGTGACGACCAGATCAAAATATCCTTCAAGGCCGTGTTGTTTAAGAACATGGTCCATGGTGTCAGATCGATTGGTGGCCACGGCCGTTTTGTAGTGGGGTCTTATTTTGTTTAAAAGCGGTTTTAAATGGGGCTCTTCTTTCATGCCTTTAATGAACGGCAGATAGCTCATGGTTTTTCTATAGTCCTGGGCTTTGTTGAGCTTTTTTTCATCGCTAAACAGATAGGCAAGCGCCGCATCCGCCGTGTGCATGTGAGCATATTCAAACTGCCGGGAAGTCAACGACGGGTTACCACAATAATTTAAAATTTGATTATAATAGGCGGTATTCGATGCTGTTGTATCAAACATCACACCGTCACAATCAAACACCACCACTCGAATCTTATTCATAAATCGCTATTTCCCCGTTGGCTGCTCTTTTTTTACGCGGACATCGCCATAGACCCGGATATGAATCTCCGGCCGGATTTTGCTCGTGGTTTTTAATGAGATAGTGTCAAAATACCGGCCTTTTTCCTGTTTCTTATTGACAACCGTCAATACATATCCACTGGAATCGGGTTTCTGCTCGGCAAGTTCGTATGTTATATTCTCTCCTTTTTTTGCCGTGGCGTCTATTATTTTAAACTGAAATTTTTTTTCGGGGATGATGGTTACGGTTTGCCTGATCTCACTCCCCACGTAGCCGACGAGTCGTACCGACCCTTTTGGCCTAATGTCCACAAACTTTTCAACTAAACCGGAGACGGTCAGCTTATGTCTCGGTTTGCTTTTGTCATTGGTATAAACCCAGCTGGTTTTAGTGAGTGCTCTACCGCCGTATCCGGAGGTTTTGACTTTTATGGTTATGTTTCCTTCTCCACCGGGAAGGATTTGCTTCGTATAAGAAGCAACACTGCACCCTCAGCCGGTTTTTACTTTTTCAATGATTAACGGGGCCGTTCCCTTGTTCTGTATGATAAAATTATGGACAACTTCTGACCCTTCCGGTAATGGTTCAAAATCATAGCGGTCAACGGGCACTACGGCTTGCGGCGTTCCCTGGCCGGATTCTTCAACTCCGAGTGCCACCGCTGTGTTGGTCAACAAAAAAACTCCGAGCACCCACAACAGTATGGTATTAATTTTCATTCAATACGCTCCTTTTACTCCAACATTGAGGTCTCTCTGCAGCAAGCTACAGGGTATATGTTCTCTATTGAGATGTAAAAAAATATCGATAACCTTCATGACATATTCGAGATAATTCGATGTAGTCCGTATCATTCAAACTTCATCCCAACTAAAAAACCAAATAGATGCACCTTATATCACAAATAATAATTTTTTTACATCATAAAAATCGGATCCACATCAACTGCAACCTTAACCTGTCTATTGTTAAAAAGAGAGCCTTGATTGGATAAAAGCCATTGAATAAGTCGGTGAAGCGGCTCTAGTTTAGAGCTCTTTAACATAATCTGCCATCGGTAATACGTTGCGATCCTGGGCAAAGCGGATTCAATCGGTCCTAAAACCGCTATGGACTCGAAAAATGGCTGTTTTTTTTTCATATCATTAATGATTTCAACGATCAGCAGGGCATGCTGCTGTGTTCTTTCATTACTTTTGCCCGATATTTTTAACTGGATCAGTCGTGTAAACGGCGGATATTTCAAGGCTTTTCGAAATGCAATTTCACGATTATAAAAAGCTCTAAAATCCTGTACTTGTGCGGCCGATATACTAAAATGACCTGGATTATATGTCTGGAAAATGACCCGTCCGGGGACATCACCCCTGCCGGCCCTTCCGGCTACTTGAGCCAGCAGTTGAAACGTTCGGACTCCGGCGCGAAAATCCGGGAAATTTAAAGAAAGATCAGCGCAGATAACGCCAACCAGTGTTATATTCGGGAAGTCATGCCCTTTGGCAACCATTTGAGTGCCTATCAGAATGTCGGTGGTATTGTTCCTTAATCCCTTTAATATCCTTAAAACCGAACCTTTTCGTCTGGTGGTATCCCGGTCCATTCTGGCGATGTTGGCCTCCGGAAAAAAATTTAAAACGGCATTCTCGATTTTCTCGGTTCCTAATCCTAAATGTCTGATGTTAGAAGATCCGCATATGGGACAATTTAAAACCAATGCCTGGAAAAACCCGCAATAATGGCATTTATAAGCATTAATGTTTTTGTGCAGCGTCAAAGCGATATCGCAGTTCTTACACTTGATAGCCTCCCCGCATGCCCCGCAAACCGAAAAATTCGAAAAGCCCCTTCGATTTAAAAACAGGAGGATCTGCTCTTTTCGGCCCAGTGTTTCTTTCATGGCTTTTAAAAGTACCGGACTGAGAAAGCGCCGAATTCCACGCACATCTCTGGTTTTCCGAAGATCTACCAGCTCTATCGTTGAAAGGGGGCGCCCTTCTACACGTTTTGTTAATGTTACTTCTTTGTATTTACTTGTTTTTACATTATAATACGATTGTATGGAAGGTGTGGCTGAACCAAGTAGCGCAACACAATGGTTAAGGCTTGCCCGTTTTACGGCAAGGTCTCTGCCATGATACATCAGGCCATGTTCCTGTTTGTATGACCCTTCATGTTCCTCATCTACAATGATCAAACCGATACGATCAAACGGGGCAAAAACAGCCGATCTTGCTCCGATGACGATGGCGGATTTCTTTTCCATGACCCGTATCCATTGATCGTACCGCTCGCCGTTGGATAGCCCGCTATGAAGAACGGAGATGCAATCACCAAACCGGGCTCTGAATCGCCGTTCCACCTGGGAAATCAGTGTAATCTCGGGGACGAGGACCAACACGTTGTGTCCCAACTTGAGGGCCTCCGCGGTAAGCTGCATATAGACTTCCGTTTTCCCGCTTCCGGTAACACCCGTTAACAGATAAGTTGCATATCCTTTTCCCAGCGCATTGATCACTCCTTTAACCACAATGTTCTGCTCTTCGGTGAGAACCGGCGGTGTGTCCGGTTGAATCGAATCGCCAAACGGATCTCTATAAACTTTTTTTAAGCACACCTTGATATATCCCGCCTCTTCCAAAGGCTTTAAGACATGAAGCGCGGTTGGAACGACCTTTTTGAGATCGGATACGGAAATCTCACCCCTGCATCTTAAAACCTCAATAACCTTTTTCCTGGTTATGGATCTTCCATCCAAAGGCATATCCGGGTGTAAAATTGAAACATATCGTTCCAGTCGGTGTTTCGTCGCATTGGTTTTTAAAGCCTTTTCCTTGGTGATCCATCCCAGGCGTATCACGTTCTGAATAAATGCATTGGAAACACTTTGATCAAACCGCGAGTTGAGGTCTTTCTGTCGTTGAGGGCGATCTTTCAGGCAGTTAAGCACCTCATATTCCAAAGGTGAAATAAACGCCCCCGACAAGGCCTTAAGCCCCTCTTTTGTTATGGTGATTTCAGAATAATCATTCATGGTTAAACCGGCGGGGAGTGCACATTGTACGACCTCGCCAATCGGATACTTGTAATAATCGGCGATCCACTGAAAAAACGGTTTCATTGATTCAGGAAACAGGGGCGCTTCGTCAAGAATATCCAGAATCTGTTTAAGGTTTTCTCGCGGCTTAACGTCACTCAACTCCAGCACATATCCCGTTATCCGACGCCGCCCAAACGGAACCAACACTCTTTTGCCTGTTGAAATGAAGTGAGAAAGGGGTGAAGATACCGCATAGGTAAAGGTTTTCGATACCGGCAATGCAACGGCCACTTCTATATAGATGTTGTCGGATGTCATAAAGATCCCTTTTTTATTGACATATATTCTCTTATACCAAACTATAGACAGAATGAAAATTTCAATTTCATATAAAAAGTTGCAAGAGGGTAAAATTACTGTTATTATATGATTAAATAATTTTGGCCCATAATCGCAGCGCCAAGGGTTTTTTGTCCAAATGAAACCCCATTTATAAAGGAGGTTTATATGTTAAAAATTGCAAAAAAATCCATCGTTCTGTTTCTGCTCGCCTCGCTTGTCTTTATTCCGTTCGGAGCGGCATTTGCACAAGTCGGATTTGAGGAACAGGAAGCCAGTGCGGAAGCGATGGTTGCGGATGTGCTGTTGGTGAGGCCTTTGGGGTTTGTATCACTGGTCGTGGGGTCGGCACTTTTTGTCGTCTCTCTCCCTCTCTCGGCAATCGGCGGAAACATTGATGCGGCATCTCAAAAATTGGTCCATGAACCGGCAAAATTTGTTTTTGATCGGCCGTTAGGAGAATTTTAATCTGCCTGCCATATTTTAAAACCCTAATCGAGCGAAGCTTAATCAGATAGTATGGGGGGTATTGAAAGAAATTGAAGATTCCCCGCAGCAAGCTACGGTGAATGCGCTCGCATTGCTGGTTCAATAAAAAAGGGGGCAACGGCGGGTCACCAACTGATCTTCTTGCCGTTAACATAGATATGAATTTGATCGTTGTTCTCGGTTAATAAAAAGATATCTTTGTCGGTATCCCCGGCAAGCTCGGGAAAGCGGCTCCGTAACAATGGAAAATCGAGACCGGTTAAGGCCTGCTGGAGATGCTCAATCAGTTCCTCAAGCGAGTCCTTTTCTTCTTTTAGTTTAAAATATTGAGAGACGGATCGATTATAAAGCCTTTTTAGCTCTGTTTCGATACAATGCTTGCTGAGGTCCAATTGAACTTTCATGAAAAAACCAATCGATTATAGATAGTCTATCCACTCCCATTGAATCTGCCCATTGTTGTCCGAATATTTTAAATACCCCTGTTCAACGGCAAAATTCAACGTTCCAGCCAGTTCACCTGGTGAATATTTTGTCCCGGACCGGCCTATTCTTTCAACCAGATTGGTCATTACATCCGCTTTCGAATAAGTATTGCCTGCTTGTTTAAAAACACCTTGCTCATCGATGGCATTGCTCATCATCAAATCATAAATAAGCACCGTGTGTTCCAATCGGGTTAAGGGCCATACCTCTTCCGGTGTTCCTTCACCACTTTCTCTGAGTTTTTTTAGTTTCCCTAAAAAGCCTTTGTATTTTTTCTCCCATCCGATAACGACTTCATTGAGCATTTCCTTGTTGACCGAAGATGTTTCAACAATAGCCCGGTTGGCATGATATTCCGGCCAATTATGGGTGAGAATTTTAAGGTCGTACCGATCAATTTCATCTCTAACCTCTGTTCCCGGAAACGGGGCCAGCAAGTGAAAGCCGTGCTGTACCCCCATGTCTTTTAGCTTTTCCCCGAATTCAACGGTTTCTCTAAGGGTTTCCGGAGTCTCTCCCGGAAGCCCCAGAATAAACGAAGCATGAGGGATGACACCGGCTCTGTTGCACATTTTAATGGCTTCAATAACCTGGTCCAGTGTAATGCCTTTTTTGATCCTTTTAAGCATCTCGGGGTTTCCCGATTCCACACCAAAGCTGACGGTGTGGCACCCGGCCGCCTTCATTCGGGTCAGAACTTCCTCGGTAACCGTGTCCACTCTGGCAAAAGAGGTCCAATTTAACGTTACGTTTCTATTAATAATTTCATCGCAGACAGCAAGGCAGTGCTGTTTGTTTGCGGTAAACAGATCATCCGCCAGGTTGATTTGGTGAAAATTCAAAGAATGCAAATAGACCATCTCATCAACCACCGATTTGGGATTCCGGTAACGAATCTTGGCACCGACCATTTTTCTCCCCACACAAAAGATGCATTTGAACGGACATCCCCGGCTGGAGGTCATGCTGACGGGCATCCCCAGTGCCCTGTATCTTCCGAGTGGAACAAGATGTCTTGCCGGAACCGGAAGCCCATTTACGTCTACCAATTTTCGATTCCCGGTATTGATAATGCCCGATTTGTCCCGATAAGCAATCCCCTTGACCCTTTTCCAATCGCTTTTGCTCTGAGCCGCCTTTACCAATTCGACAACGGTTTCTTCCCCTTCACCCAAGATAATAAAATCGAGCTCCGGGAATATCTCCAATGTTGCGTCAGCATTAAACGTAACATGCGGACCCCCCATAAGGGTAAAGACATCCGGATTAATGCTTTTGACATCTTTGATGACTTGAATGGCACTATCAAAACTCATGGTCACCGAAGTGGTCCCCACGAAATGCGGTGAAAAATTTATTATAGCAGATTCAAGAACAGCTTTTGAATATGGATAAACCACAAAATCGAGAAGTTTGACTTGAACATCCGCCCGTTCCAAAACGGCGGCAATAAATGCCAATCCCAGGGGGGGGGACGGCGTTTCGTCTATGGGATAATAGGGATTTATAAGTAAAAACCGCATGAACAAGTAGTACCTGTATGTTAGCCTCCCCGCAGCAGCGGGGCATTAAAAAAAAAGGATCATCTCCCGATTAGGTGGTGTTAATTAAGGCAAAATGGGTTATCTCCAATTGAGCAGGTGTGATCCCAGAGGGTACAAGGGGTCAAGGATTCAAGGGTTCGAGTGACACGAAGTGACGCATCAGTGC